>CAKZGI010000339.1 GCA_936914905.1 uncultured Trichormus sp.
TATTTCTCACTGTAGATTTAGATCTCATTCTTAAAACCATTGTATCTGATTATTTTGATCTTAATACAAAGCTCGATCTATATAAATCCTTTGAGTCACCTCTTTGAATCTCAATCTATCTTGATCCATTTCTTTCTTCTCAAACTTCTCATTCATTCATAAAATCAAAGCAAGAGAATCCATTCATCTATCTAAAGCACATCTATTCTAGCGAATCATCATAAACTGATCTCCAACGTTCATCTCTTCCGTCCATAATCCCAACGATTTCTTCCTCACTAGCACGATATCTTCTGTGCGATCAACCGCACGACATAGGTGGTGAACCCGACGTGAAAGAGGAGGTAGAAGAGATGGCGACATCAGGAACAATTGATCCAGTAAGGCTTTTCATCGAGAAGATGAATCAAGATCAGATACTACAAGCCTTGCGTGGAGTTCGGGAGAACGTTGGTATGTTCAATGGTACAAATATTTCTAAATACTTGAAAGTGTACTATAATGAGATGGAGGTATTAGGAGTGAATGACGTGAGCATAATTTCAAACTTCTATAAAGTATCTGAGATGGATATTAGGACAAGGATTAGAGAACTACAAGCTTTGCATTGCCTAGTGTGGGATGATTTTAAGCAAGCACTCCTCACAGAATATTCTAGTGAAGATTTCTCTAAAGTGACTATGCGTTCATTTCATGAGTGGGTGGCAAAAGAAAATAAAGGATTGTCTATAGCTGAAACCAAGAAAGAGTTTGATAAATTGTTTGGGCAACTAAAGCAAGTTGAGAAAAATGCATTGGCATGGGAGAAGGTTTCCTTGTTTTTACAGGCAGTTGATAAGAGGTACAAGAAGGAGTTGGAACTCCTATTAGAAGATCCAACAACTGAAGATGGCATAACTGCTGAATGGGATGAAGTGACAAGTGCATGCAACAAGTTGACAAAAAGGATACAACGGCATGAAACACTACTACCAATTTCAAAAGATCGATCCGAGAAAAAGATTGAAGTGAAAAAATTGAATCGGGAAACATCACATGAAATGGTGAATCAACGAACTGAAGGTGTTGGAACCAAAAGTGAAGCTTTACTAGAAGACTTGGTGCAGAGTATGAAAGATTTGTCAATCAAGGTGGCAAAGCTAGAGAGTGGTCAGACATCAAGACCGCGAGAGCCATTTCGACCTCGATGTATGTGGTGTGACAGTCTCGAGCATCGAGTACGAGACTGTGAAGAGTTGAAGGAGATGGAGGGTCGAGATTTGGTCTACTGGAAGAATGGCAACATTTATTTGACCGAGACTAGAAGCCCGCTTGCGAAGAACTTTGGTAATGGAGGTGTCAAAGCTAAGTTCGAGGAAGCTGAAGCAAAAAAGGCTTCAGCAATGTACTATTCGGCAACGGCAGGAGTACGGTTAGAGGATTCACCGAGCCAGTCAACATTCTGGCAAAGGGTCGTGAGTTCGGCACAAAAGCAAAAGCTCAAGATGGATGATTTACATGCTGCAGGAGACTCAGTAAGAGATATCACGGGATGGGATGCACCTGTGGACATTATCACGGCGTACGCCCAAGCAGCAGAAGGCCAAGTATGTGATTATGAGGTGGTAGTTGAAGAAAAACGAAAGAGACCAGATGAGGAGACTATTTCGACAAAGAAGCATGACACGAGAGAAAGTAGAAAGAAGGAAATGGAGACAAAGGCCGATAAAGGTAAACCTGGTCCTTCATTTAGATTAATGTCGGATATAGAAAAGGATACAGATTTAAAAAGGATCTTGGAAATGAGGATATTAGATAGTCGATTGGAATTGACATTAAGGGAAGTTCTTGGTATAGCTAAAAAGGAATTTCATGATGAAATCATTGATATTGTTCGAAGGAAGAAGCAAGTTAATGAACAGGTTAAGCAGATGGATCCGAAGGTGGCATATGAAGTGGTGAGCAATGAATCTCCTATAGCTGAGACACACCATGCTTTGTCAAAAAAGATCAGCTCGGGAGATGCAAGAAACCTCTACACTCACAAATGTTGGGCACGGGCCACTACTGAGCACTATGTGAAGATTGGGGACATTCCTGACCCGGTGGTGGCACTTATTGATCATGGATCAGAAATAAACATAATGAGTGCTGATTTTTACAAGAAAGGTAAATGGCCAATAGACACACAACATGGATGGCGGGTGAGAGCTGCTACGTCAATAACTGAAGACCTATTCGGAGCTTGCCCAAATGTGAAGGTTGCCATCGGAGATATAGAAGTGGATCAACATTTCTTCGTGCAGGAAGGATCTACCTATCCAATCATCTTGGGGCAACCATATATTACTTCTGTGAGGATGGAGACTAAAGTCCTTGACGATGGTTCGGCGTACGCAAAGATCCGAAGTCATGATGGACGAAGATCAGTTCAGTTCATGACGGTTCGTCCGAACCACGAAAGAAATAGAGAGGAGCTTCGAGACCATCCGACACTAATGAAAAGAGATAATGATCAGGTTTTTTACTAGGACTATTGTAAATGAGGGTTGCAGTGGTCCAAGTAGTGGTAAACCCTCGAAATCATTGCATGTGTCTGTAGATGGAGCTATGTGTGTGACCAAAATGTATGATTGCAAAAGAAATTTGAAGAAGAATGCTAATATGTTCATACAGGCTTTAAAGGATAATGGAGTACTTGAAGAAGAAGAGCATATTGAGAGCATCATAGAAGAAGTTTCTTTTGCCAGCACTTTAGAAGATTTGGAAGAGTATTTAGAAGAGGAATGTGATGGTATTAGAAAAATACCTGTAAATTCAATAGATATGTATTATGAAATTGATAAATATAATAGACAATATGAAGAGATTGAAGTTTTATGTAATACTAAATATAAAACTGTGGATAAAAAAATAAAGCCAGCTGCAGTACCACTACCTATTGGTAGTGAGGAGAAGATGGAATTGGCGTCAACTGAGCCTATGTTACGACCAAAGGAGACGATTGGGCATCAATTCAATCTGGAGACTCTAAACAAGATGAAGATTGGAGGGGGTGACTTCTTGCTGCAATCTGAGACCTCAACATTCAGGGAGATGCTTTCAAGGCATGGAAGAGCATTTGCGTTCAAATCTGAAGAGATTGGATGTGTAGATCCAAGGGTGGTGGCACCAATGGTAATATTCACTATTCCACACATTCCTTGGAATTTTAAGCCAATTTCAGTACCTAGAGCTCGATTGCCTCAATTGATGGAGCTACTCAAAGATAAAATCAAGATGAAGATTTTGGAGCCTTCAAGTGCACCGTACTCCAACAGATGGTTCACTGTTCCAAAGAAGGATGGATCTCTCAGATTCATTCAAGATCTACAACCAGTCAACAAAGTGACAATTAGGAACGCAGGGATTGGACCAATCGTGGAAGAGTTTGCTGAAGCTTTTGCTGGGAGAGCAATCTACTCCATGGGAGATCTCTACTCGGGATATGACCAATTTCAATTGGCGATTGATAGTCGCAACATTACAACAATGAAGATTAGGTTGGTGCGAATGTGTACTCTGCCTCAAGGAGCCACAAATTCAGTTGCTCATATGATGAATGCAATGAACAAAGTGTTGTATGAGTACATCCCAAAGGTAACAATGCCATTTTTAGATGATATCCCTATAAAAGGTTGTCTAGAGAAAGAAAAGGATGCAACTGTGGATGAAAGTGGATGTAGAAAGTTTGTCAAAGACCATATAAATGATTGTGAAAAGATTTTAAGTAAACTTGAGCAGGTACACTTGACGCTATCAGGAATTAAGTCTATATTTGGACAAAATGAAGTTCTGATAGTAGGTCATATGTGTGGGTGGTATGGAAGGAAGCCTTCGCCAACCAAAATCAATGCAATACAGAACATGAGGGAAGTTTGTGAATCAATGACTGAGGTAAGAAGGTTTCTAGGTGCGTGTGTGTTCTATCATATTTGGTTGCCACACTTTGCACACATCTCAGATCCACTCTATCAGTTGTTGAGGAAAGGAAAGAGATTTAATTGGACCAACAAACACACACAAGTAATTCAACATCTGAAAAACTTATTAATAAATGTGCTAGTGCTTCGCCAACCAAACTATACAAGTGATCGACCAATTATAGTGACGGTGGATACTAGTCCGATTGGAATCGGTTGGGTGATCAACCAAGAGGATGAAGATCGGCGATGCTATGCAATCAGGTTTGGGGCAAAAATATTAAATGAAAGGCAAAGGAAGTATGCTCAAGTCAAGAGAGAATTATGGGGTTTGCTCACTGCATTAAAGACAGATAGAGATTACTTGATTGGTACAGATGTTGTAGTTGAGACAGATTGTCTACCACTCATTGGAATGATAACAGGGTGTACAACACCAGATATTGCCATGCTTCGGTGGATTGCATATATCAAGACAATAAATCCAGAGTTGCGACACATAAAGGGCAAGAAGAACCCTGTGACAAACATGCTATCAAGAGCAAGGTTCGTGAATGAAGATATGATGCAAAACAAAGATGAGGAGTGTGCAACCACAAGCTACCAAATGGTTGATCAGGTACCTCTTGAAATCCATAATGAGTTTATGATTTCCACAATGTTTAAAGAAGAGGAGTATGAAGGCGAATGGCTAGAGATTGGACAATTCCTAAAGACACATACGACTGATCCATCATGGTCGAGAAAGCAGTTCAATGAATTCAGAAGGAAGGCATTCAAATTCTTTCTACATGAAGGGCATCTATGGAGACATCCGAAGAAATCATCGGGAAATCCACTACGAGTCATTTGTAAGAATGAAGTTAAAATGAAATTAATTTCAGAATTTCATGAAAGTTTATGGGCAGGACATAGAGGCATTTGGGCGACCTTTTCAAAAATAAAAGAAAAGTATTGGTGGCCGCATATGTACAACGAGGTGAAGGAGTTTGTGGAGAGTTGCGAGATTTGTCAAGAGTACTCAACAATTCGACATAGGGATGAACTCAACCCAACATACTCATTGGCGGTGCACTATAAATGGATGGTCGATCTAGTATCGATGCCACGCGGAGAAAGTCAAATGCGGTACTTAGTACTGGCAAGGGAGGACCTTACAAACCAGGTGGAAGGAAGAGCTCTAAGAAAAAAGACGACCAAAGCTGTATGCAAATTCTTATTAGAAGATGTAATTTGTCGTTACGGATGTGTCGGGAAGATAATTGCAGATAGAGGAGAGCTTGATTCTGAAGAGGCGAAAGCGTTCTTTAGCCGAATAGGTGTGAAACTATCACTTACAACTGCATATAATCCCGAGGAAAATGGTAAGATTGAAAGGGGACACAGTCCAATTGTTAAAGCCATTGTTAAAAGCTGTAGAGGGAAGATAAATGATTGGCCGCGGATGTTACCTTATGCACTATGGGCAGATCGGACGACACATAGCTCAGTGACGGGTTATATGCCGGCTGAGTTGATACTTGGCCAAAAGCCTATTATGCCAATAGAAGACTCAATAGCCTCGTGGACATCTATTCCATGGAGAGAAGAAATAAGCAGAGAGGAGTTACTTGCTCTACGGATTCAACAGTTAGAGCGACGACCTGAAGATTTGCAATTGGCGATCCAACGACAAAAAGAAGCTCGGATTAAAAATAAAGTGCGTTTTGATAAAACTCATAGGATTCGACCAAAGAAAATAGAAGAAGGGGACTGGGTGCTTTTGTATGATAGCAGTTTGGATAATCAACATAGCACCATCCGCAAGTTTGCAAAAAGATGGTTCGGGCCTTACATAGTGATAATGCCACATATATATTGAGTGAATTAGATGGGAGTCTTCTTCAAACTGTCATGCCTAGAAAAGACTCAAAATATTGTTGGAAACCGTGGTGGGCCTAGTTTCCTATTGGTACTATGTGGTCTGACCACAGGACAAGTTATCCGTAGTAAACTAAGTGTACCAGCGTCGAACCTACGGAAGTTCTC
>CAKZGI010000340.1 GCA_936914905.1 uncultured Trichormus sp.
TATTGACGGTTATACAAACTTGTCGCCCTCAAGCACTTTCTCTAATTGAGTTTTTCTACCAACATATCAAAGGGATGGTTAACTCTGCTTTGCAGATACCTTCTTTAATCCCTCTTACTTAGACCTCAATCCTTACATTTGACTAGTGCTTGTAAAAACACCAACCAAAGGGATTTTTGACAGAAACATTATCGTCAAATGTCCAGATAAATTGGGTGCTGTTTGCATCACCTTTATTTTCTGTAGGAACAATACCACTAGCAAGGTCGGCATTTTTAAAATTAGCTGTTGCTGTGAGACGCAATTAAGAAAGCAGTTGATAGCTAACTCTAAATGTTGTTTCTTGTCCTGGTTCTAAGTGAAATGGAAAACCATAATCACTGGGATTGGTTTGTTTTAATCTTGTTCCGTCTCGTGCTACCTTGTAACTAGCTAGTAGTGAGTAACCATAAAGTGCTGTTGTTGCAAAAAAGAAACTATTAATATCACTTAGTTGATTTACAACTTTGTAATCGGCAGTGTAATCTGTGCTATAAATAGCACTGCGATTTTAAACATTGACACTTTGGTCAATCTTGACTTGAATTTGTGACCCGACTAAGTTGAGGTAGCGGGTAACTTTTTGTTTATCATTGACTTTAACTATTCTGCGGTTAACTCGGGTTGTATAGGTGTATGCTTCTTCGGTAATGTAACGTATTTGGGGTGCATTTTGTTCTAATTTATCTCCTGCGACACTTTCGGCTACTTATCCCACTTTCGCTTGTTTCCATCACTGGAAACAAGCGAAAGTGGAAGTCAGGAAAAATCCGGTAATTAATAGACCTAATATTAGGGCTAAATATTGTAGTCCTTTTAGTAGTTTGGAATAACGAATAGACCATTCTCCAAAGAAAACTGTTTGTTCGGTGGTGTTGCGTCTGAGGGAAAAACTTATTAGTGCGATCGCAACTCCTAAAGCTACAATCAAAAATACAAATAACAATGAACCTTGAATTACTTTAGTGCCAAACTGCACTAACTCGTCGGGATGTGTCAAATCTGGGAATCAGGGAATGCCTTGGGTAGATGGTGTCATGGGCAGATATGGGAATTTTTAGAAAATTTAAGCACTTTCAGAGATGCCATTTCACAGAAGTTTCTGCAAAAATACTAGGAATAGATTGTTAAATCTAATGATAATTCCTTGATGGTAGAAACCTCTGGATTTATCCGTGGTATCAATCCAAAGTCCCAAATCTATAATCGGATGACTAAAATCCAGTTACCAGAAATCAACGCATCGCAGCAAACCATCACTAGTTGAATTACTGCTATGCCTGATGTTTACTACCAAGCGCCTTGGATAGAGCTAGAAGCCAAACACAGGGAAAAAGCCATAACTCATTTGCTAGATTGGTGGTTAATTGAAAATAATTAAGGATATATTAACTGTACTTACGTATTTTCATTCTGATGCAAAATTATAAAATAAGATATGCTGATTGCTATTGATTTTGGTACTAGTAACACTGTCATTACCCGCTGGAATCCTGTCACCCAGCAACCAGAAACCCTAAGTTTCCCGGGTTTATCAATTCAACACAATCTCAATCCCCCACTGATTCCCAGCTTAGTCTATGTGGAAGATGCTACCCAGGGGAAAATCTTAGTTGGGCAACAAGTGCGCGATCACGGACTGGATATTAAAGCTGAACAAAGGTTTTTCCGAAACTTTAAACGGGGTATAGGTGCAAATATCCAAGGATTTTTACCAGAACTAGATGGCAGAAATATTACCTTTGAACAAGTAGGAGAATGGTTCTTAACCAAGGTGATTACTGAATTAGCACCCATAGAAGGTCCTTTAGATTCTTTAGTCTTAACCGTACCTGTAGACAGCTTTGAAGCTTATCGTTACTGGTTAGGCAAAGTTTGTCAAGCACTGCCTGTTCCACAGGTACGGATGTTAGATGAACCAACAGCTGCTGCTTTGGGTTATGGTTTATCAGCAGAGGAAAATCTGTTGGTAATTGACTTTGGAGGTGGGACTTTAGACTTGTCTTTAGTGTGTTTAGACAACAAGGTAGCAGATACAAAACCTTTGGGATTTCTGCTGAAATGGGGTAATAGATTCCTTGCTGAAGACTCAAAACAAAAGGTAAAAACTGCCCGTGTTTTAGCTAAAGCTGGGCAAAATTTAGGCGGTACGGATATTGATAATTGGATAGTAGATTACTTTGCTAAAAGTCAAGGATTACCAGTTAATTCCCTAACAACGAGACTGGCAGAAAGGTTAAAAATTCAGCTATCTACCCAAGAGAAAGCTAGTGAATTTTTTTTTGATAATGAGACTTTAGAAAGTTATGAAATGGAACTTAATCGCAAGGGATTAGAAGAACTCCTCAAAGAAAATGGTTTTTTTGATAGATTGCATGATGCCATGATGGCACTATTACAGCAAGCCAGACGACAAGGAATAGAACTTGATGATATTAATGCTGTTTTGTTAGTCGGTGGTTCTGTACAGTTGCACGCAGTACAGACTTATGTGAATCAGTATTTTGAGCCAGAAAAAATCCGTTGTGAACGTCCCTTTGAAGCGATCGCCCAAGGTGCGCTACAAATAACCCAAGGCATGGAAATTAAAGACTATCTCTATCACAGTTATGGGGTACGTTATTGGGATCGTCGCAACCAACGTCACAGTTGGCAACCCATTATCAAAGCCGGACAAGCTTACCCCATGACCCAACCAGTAGAATTAGTATTAGGGGCCTCAATGGAAAATCAACCCAGTATAGAGTTAATTTTGGGAGAATTGGGAGCTGAAACAGGGGGAACAGAAGTTTATTTTGATGGTGATCACTTAATTACTCGCAATATTAAATGTCTAGGAAGCACAGTCAAACCCCTCAACGACAAAGAAGGTGCGAGAAATATAGCCCAACTCATACCGCCAGGCTTTCCAGGGAGCGATCGCATTAAAATCCAGTTTCAAGTCGATGAACAACGTTTTTTAAGAATTACTGTTGAGGACTTGTTAACTAATGATACCCTGGTAGAAAATCAACTTGTCGCACAATTGAGTTAAATATTTGGGTTGACGTTAAAAAACATTTTGGTCTTCTTAGGCTGATATTTGGAAAAACTAATTACCAAACGGCCCAAATCTATGGTTATTAAGCCAGACTTGAGATTACATCTTTACAATATCCGAATCCCAAACAAGACTTGTGCAACTGGCCTACTTAGTAGGGTGCGTCAGACCCATAAATTGGTTGGTATAGACAGGTTTTCATCATCTGACGCACCCTAGAAGAAACATTGAGTGTGACACTTGCATAAGTCCTACCAAAATTGAATCACCTACCGACGCACAACCACGACAGTACCCATTCCCGCCCAATTGTATAACCTACGCGCTTGACTAACTGGCAAATTAACGCAACCATGACTCACTGGAGTACCAAAACGATTGTGCCAATAAACTCCATGAATGGCATAGCCTTGATAAAAATACATGGTATAAGGAACATCAGGAATGTTGTAGCGTGGACCACGCATCCGATGAGTACGATATTTAGAATTAATTTGAAATCTACCAACAGGTGTCGGAGTTCTGCTCTTACCCGTAGAAATTCGGTAAGAATAAACCACTCTTTTACCTTCCCAAGCCCGTAATCTCTGCTCAGATAAATCAATTTCAATCCAGCGAGATTGGGATATTTGATGATTTTTAGAATCAGTAATACTTTGTTTTACTATATAAGCGTTAGCTGTAGTAGTTTTAAGGTTACTGGTTGGTAATGACCAAGAAAACCAAGCCATTAGCATCAATACTATACCTGTACAAAAAGTTCCAGAGCCACGTAGTAAAGCACTGCAAATCCACATTGGCATAATCCAATTACCTTTTAATTATCTAATTAGTAGAGGCGAACTTTTCTTGATTGAAGATTTGCAATTATTCAGTTCGCACAGGATTGATCAGGATTTACGCCAAATTCTGGACAATAGAGATTTTTAATACCCCCTCTCTATCTTACTTATCCTAGATAATAGCGAACTGTTTAATTGTTTTGATTTCTTGTGATTTGGGGACTGGGGACTGGGGGAGATGAGGAAGATGGGGAAAAATGAATTAAAAATTTCTGCTTCCTGTCTCCTAACCAATCACCTATTACTGAATTACTACTGGAGTTTCTATATCAGCCCATTCAAATATCCATTTCGCATGATTAGGTGCAATATTTATACAGCCATGACTCACAGGAGTACCAAATTTGTTGTGCCAGTGGGCTCCGTGAATGGCATAACCGCCTCGATAATACATAGTGTGGGGGACATTGGGAACGTCATAACCTCTACCCCGCATCCGTGATTTTTTTTGCTTCGTTTGAATCTTAAAAGTCCGGACGCGAGTAGCTGTAGAGGGTTTTCCAGAAGAAATAGTGATTGCATAAACAGGTTTTTTGCCTTCCCAAGCAATTAAATTTTGCTTCGACAGGTTAATTCGAATCCAGCGTTGCTCAGACTGTTTGAGTGTTTCAATAGGGGTAGCAATTTTATTATTGTCGGAATTTGCCCAAACTTGACTTGATATAGGACTCCATATACTAGCAGAAACTACTGTACCTGCAAGTAATATTTTTAAGGGACGCATCCAGTGACGATAAATAAGATTTATCATGGTAAACACACTCCTAACTTAAACAAGGTACTTAAAGCTGATTAAATTAAGTGTAATATTATTTCACCTTTGCTAACAAGTATTTCGTATGGCAATTGCTACAACCCGTAGTATTTTCTTGTAACCAGGTGTAAATTGCATTAATAGGAATTATGCAATTGGCACTGCGATGCATACGCCAGGCGAAGTCATCGTTCTTCGCTCTTCAAGTAACCCTTGATACTAGTTTGGAATGAAGTAATGATCTAGAACCATCTATTTGAATAAAGCTAAAGATTGATGGAAGTGTGTCATTGCCATAATAGTGTGTCATTACCATAATTACGAACAATAGGTAGGATAAGGGTATAATTCAAGTTATACCAGCCTATGAAAACAGCAATTTCCATCCCTGATCCTATGTTTGAGGCTGCCGAACAATTTGCAAAACATAAATATTTATCCCGTAGTCAGCTTTATGCTGTGGCACTTCGAGAATACTTGCGATCACATAAACCGGATCAAATCACTCAACTGTTTTCAAAAAATCTCAGGAGTCCCAAGATTTAAAAAAAAGGGTTATACCTGACCTTAATACAGTACAACCATACACACGCTAAAGTTTGAATTTAACAATTAGAAGTGAGAAAATCTTCAACACCGTGATGACCAAGTTACCAAAACGTATACAGTTTGAGAGAATCGGCAAGTATCAGCTATTTAACGTCCCTATAAGATTTTTAGCTTGGAGTGCGATCGCACTCCAATTTTCCTCTAATACCCATTTTTTAGGGAATAATTTCCCACTTAAGCCGACAGCCACAGCCCCAACTTTTAAAAAATCTTGAGCATTTTCTAAGGTTACACCCCCCGTAGGAATTAAGGGAATATGACCTAGAGGAGCTTGTAAACTTCGAATATAATTACTTCCTCCTACTGCTTGGACAGGGAATACCTTGACACAACTCGCACCCTGAGTCCAAGCGGTAGCAATTTCTGTAGGTGTGAGTGCGCCAGGAATAATCGGCACATCTTGAGAGACTGCAACTTTAATCATTTCTGGGTCAGTGTGGGGAGTGAAGAGAAATTGCGCCCCAGCAGCGATCGCATCTTGTAATTGTTGGACATTAAACAGCGTTCCTGTACCAATCAGACAGTGCGGTAAGTGTATACGGAGTTGAGAAATTAGATCAGCCGCGCGATCACTATTCCAGGTAATTTCTATCAGATGCATACCTCCATCAGCCACAGCTACAGCCATTTTTTCACCCCATACCATTTTGGGAGCGCGAATAACTGCGATGGCTCGATTTTGCTGTAACTGTGATAACCAAACTTGATTGGACATTTTGACAGTGACTTGTAATTGCTGGAATTTAGCTTAGTGGTGCAGACAACTTTAATAGGGGGTTGTCTTTGTTTTAGCCAAAAGTTAGAGTTACACGGTTATGTTTGAATTA
>CAKZGI010000341.1 GCA_936914905.1 uncultured Trichormus sp.
TATCATCAATCTCTCTCTCTCTCTCTCTCTCTCTCTCTCTCTCTCTCTCTCTCTCTCTCTTTCCCTTTCCCATCTATACTTAATCATATAGTGGTTAACCTCTTTATCTATTATAGTTACATATTACTCTTATATACATACATATATATACGTATAATTTCAACATGGTATCAGAGCCTGAAATAATAACAGTGAAGGGCGATCAATCATCAAAATCTATTTTCATTTTTAATGGCAGTGGATACCCGGGATGGAAGCGTAAGATCAAATGTATACTTGAAAGTGATGATTTGCTCGATTATGTGCTTGGGAAAGAAAAGTGTCCACAACAACCAATTCAAAATGATGAATTGGTCACTTCTGGAGAAACTTTTAGTGCATGGCTTAAAGATTTGGAACGTTGGAAAGCTAAGGATCGTGCGGCACGACGTCTATTAGTATATGGTTTAAAAGATTCGATTCATGCGGATGTCGACCAATTTGTAACATCTAACGAAGTTTGGAATTATTTGGAACAGGTATTCACCAAAAGAACAAAGCAAGAAGTTCTATTTCTTAAACGAAGTTTGACAAATCTGCACTATAATTCAACATCAACTGTTAGAGCACATATTGATTCATTCAAGGAGATTGTTGAGCAATTAGCTACAGCCGGAGCACCGATTCCCAAGGATGAATTGGTAATGCATCTATTGGAAACTTTTCCTTCTTCTGAATTTGGTGTTATTATTTCAATATTGATGAACAAGAAAAATATATCCTTTGAAGATGCATGTGAGTCGCTAGAAGATCATGTGCGTCGCATTATAGCACCACCTATTACTAGAGAAAATGCATTGATGGTAGAGACACGTAAAAGAAATAATATTTTCCACTATGGTGAACAAAAGAAAAGATTTCGACCTTTTGGTCGTGGTAATGGCAGTCGTACATATGGTCATGGTGGTGGTCGTAGTTATGATGGTCGTGCATATAGTCGTGTTAGTGATGGTGGTTATGAATATGTTGGTCGTGGAAATTTTGGTCATATGTACAATCAAATGAATAATCGAAACAATTCTAGTCGTGGTGGATATGCTTATGGTCGAGGAATATCTCGTACTTATCAATCACATGTGTGTGAATATTGCGGTCGTGTTGGCCATGGCATTGATCGATGCTTTGATAGACAAAATAATGAAAGAGGCAACAATCATGAAGTCAATTATGTTAATGTGTCAAGTGAAATGGAGAAACCAGCTCTCGAGAAGTCAAATAGACATCATGATCCAACTAACAATGCAAGTGCTTTGGGGAGCACAGATAATCTAATGATAGATTCAGGTGTGTTTCAAGCTCCTAAATAAATAATTATTATTCTTGATTAATAATAACACAATAATGAATACATAATGCTTAGCATTATCCATAATCAGATGAGGGAAAATCATTTTATTCTAAATATTATCAAGATAATTTATTATATATGTTTATCAAAATAGTTTATTAAACATTTTTATATTGATTCCACCATTAAAATGTATTATGTCATTATTATTATCAATGGTAATGTTTTTTTGTACCTCTTTTGCTTAAAAAACTTGTGGTTTGATTATATATATATATATATATATTCACTTCTATGTTTACATGTTTTAATATGTTTTCAACAAATAAATAATATAAGTAATTGGACAATCATTTATAATGTATTTCTGATATTTCCAATATATAGGGGCTACACAACATATGGTTTTTAAACGAACTTTGCTTATGAATTACCATCCTATTCAAATTGTTAAGTATGTTTATATGGGAGACAATAGTCAACAAAGAATTTTTGGTATGGGTGATTTACAATTAAAAGCCACTTCAAGAGTCTATTATTTACGTGGAGTTTTACATGTTCCTGGTTTACATCACAATCTTCTTTCAGTGTCACGACTAACAGATGTTGGGATTCATCTTTACTTTGAAGAACAATTATGTTTTCTTTTAAAAGATGGTTTGGTACTTGGCACTGCTATGCGTCGTAATAATTTATATGAGTACAGAATTACAGATGGTTTAATCTATGCCCTCACAACAACACATTCCAATGGAAGTTTATGGCATGGAAGATTTTGCCATGCATCCTTCTCAACACTGTTGCATATGAAGCGGTATAACATAGTTGATGGCTTATCGTTAGACTCACAAGCGATATTGGCACCATGTGAAGCTTGTGCACTTGGTAAGCCTTGTCGCCGTTCTTTTAATCATGATGGTCCTCGTGCACACTCAATATTAGAGTTGACACACATGGATATTTGCGGACCGTTACCTCAATCATTTGGAGGTTCTATTTATTTTTTATTGATCGTTGATGATTACTCACGTTATTGCTTTATTTTTCCTCTCAAGAAGAAATCTGATGTTTTTCCAACATTTTGCAAATGGAAAGCTATGGTGGAGCTCCAAAAAGAAACACCTATCAAACGTATTCGAAGTGATAATGGTGGAGAATTCAAAAATCATATCTTTAACTCCTTTTGTAGTAATGCTGGTATTATAAGAGAATTTACAGTTCCTCACACTCCACAACATAATGGTGTTGTAGAGCGTAAAAATAGAACTGTATTGAATGCTATTCGTACTATGTTGATTCATTCTGGATTAGGTACACAGTTTTGGGCAGAGGCAGCAAATACATCAATTTATGTTCAAAATCGTACATCTTCTTCGTCCATTGATAACCTCACACCATTCGAGATATGGAATGGTAAGAAGCCCGTTGTTTCTCATTTTAAAGTTTTTGGATGTCAGGCATATGCTTATATATCAAAAGAAACAAGAGAAAAACTACAACCAAGTGGTGTCAAAGTTATATTTCTAGGTTATTCAGATAACACACCGGCCTATCGTCTTTTTAATATACTTTCTAATCAGATCATATTATGCCGCTATAAAGATACTATTGTTAATGAGAACATTATGTTCAACACATCATCACCTTCTTCTACTCATAACATTTTGTCTACTTTTCAAGAATATTATAACAAAAATCACACTTATTTAGACAACCTTTCTTCAAATAAAGCCTCACATCCTCTCACTTTAGATTCATTTGATGTTTCTGATCTACCTGATAATGTGGGGGGGGAATATGAAGATTTATCGGATCAATTACATGAAAATATTATATCTACAAATGAAGACAACTCCACACAATCTCCTCAACCTATGTCTCAACAAGAGTTTCATACAACTCGAGTTACTCGACGACGTCCTCCAGTCACAATGCGAGATTATTACACATTTATTTCTATTACTGAACCGATTTCTATTAAAGATGCCTTAAATTCAGATGAACGTGAATACTGGCAACAAGCCATGGATGCGGAGTATAACTCTTTGATACATAAAGGCACATGGGAATTAGTTTCTCTACCACCAGGGCGCAAACCAATCAAGAGTAAGTGGATATATCGTGTTAAAACTAAAGCTGATGGAACTTTTGACAGATTTAAAGCTCGTCTAGTTGCACAAGGCTTCTCTCAAATCGCTGGCGTTGATTATCAAGAGACATTTTCCCCTGTCGTACGATTGGCCACTATTCGAGCTCTATTGGTATTTGTTGTTAATAATAATCTCATTATTCATCAAATGGATGTTAAAACGACATTTCTTAATGGGGATCTAGCTGAAGATATCTATATGGAGCAACCCGAGGGTTATAAGATTAGTGGTCAAACACATCTAGTGTGTAAGTTACGAAAGTCTTTATATGGTTTAAAACAGGCATCACGGTCTTGGTATCAGAAAATTAATGCAGTCTTAATATCTCAAAATTATTTTCCGACAACAGCGGATGGAAATCTTTATTACAAAAAGGTTGGTGGTGATTTCATATTTATTGCTCTTTATGTCGACGACACTCTTCTGGTTTCAAACAACTTGGTATTTCTTAGTCAGTGTAAAATGAAGCTTCAAAATGCATTTGATATGGTGGATCTTGGCTCAATTAAATCTTGTCTTGGTCTTCAAATTCAATATGATGAGGGAATCATAAGATTAAGCCAACAAAATTATATTTTAGATTTGCTCGACAAGTATAACATGACAAATGCTAAAACTCAACCAACACCTTTGGGAGTTCATGTAAAACTAATTAAATCTACGAATCCTCAAGAAGATCATCTTGATATAAATCAATCCACATATGCAAGTCTTGTTGGTTCTCTTATGTATTTAGCACATGCCACAAGACCCGATATCAGTTATGTCGTCAACACACTAGGTCAATTTATGTCCACTCCGGGACGTCAACATTGGAGTGCTGCAACTCGAGTTCTTCGTTATCTCAAAGGAACATCACATTATGCTCTGGTTTATACCTGTCAAGCTAAAGATCATGTTAGCCCACGATTGGTTGGGTATACGGATGCTGATTGGGGCGGATGTCCTAATACCTTACGTTCAACTAGTGGAGCATGTTTTTTTATTGATAACTCTTTGATTTCTTGGTATAGCAAAAAACAACATTGTATTGCAGTTTCTACAACCGAAGCAGAATATGTGGCAGCTAGCATGGCAAGTCGAGAATTGGTTTGGTTACGGCGACTTCAACACTCTTTTCAACAAACTTTAACAACTCCAGCCATTTTACGATGCGACAATAAAAGTGCGATATCTTTAACTAAAGATGAAGTCTTTCACTCCAAGTCAAAGCATATCGAAATCCATTATCACTACATAAAACAAGAAGTTAAAAAGCATACTCTATCTCTTGAGTATTGCTGTACAGATAATATGATTGCTGATATCTTCACGAAAGCTTTACCAATAACTAAGCATGAAGACTTTCGAACACAATTACATCTTATCCCCTCACCAACATAATGCATCAATTCTAACAGTGTCATGGTTTTTCCTTTTGATCCCACAAAAGGTTTTTTTGTCCAGACACATGTCCAATGTTGTAAGGGAGGATATCTTTGTTGCATGCCTCATTAGTCATCCATTTCATTTGAAATGTTTTAAGCGAGACCAACATTGCAGGCGGGGTGTTAGAATGGCCACGTTGGTCTCATGCATTACTTAAGCTCGTGCATGGTTCATTCATATATACTATTTATATTTCATGCTTTAATCATACATTGAATCTAGTCATAATCCATTAGATGTAAACTCCTATATAAACCATGTAGAATGCCTTGAAGTAATTAAGTGAAACTCTTTGGGATTTATACGTATCACTCTACCTCTCTCTCACACACACTTTGTCTCTTGATCCCCTTTCCCATCTCTACTCAATTATATTGTAGTTAACCTCTTAACCTATTATACTTACATATTTACTCTTATATAAACAACGTATATATGTATAATTTAACATATGAAGGATAAGGCGGCATGCCAAAGTGCCAACCGCTGCCGGGTTCGGTGCTGTCTGCCTTTCAGGTTCCTGGAAGTGCAGAACCTCAACGAAGATTGGGAGGGAAGGTCTCGGAATTTCGGTGGATGGTCGTCCAAGAGTACGGGGTGCAGAGGGAGTGCCTCGTGCGTAGGGGGTGCGTGGGCTCGACAGCGGTTTGGCTTGTGAGCGCACACAATGGCTGGGTCCCGCTATGCAGTTCTCGGGGCGAAATAACAAACCCATCCACTGTAGTAAGGTCGGAGCTGGCCGCTTGCGGGTCGAAGCTCAGATTTCCTTCAATCGGCTGACACACATGAGGTGGCCCCAGTTGAGCAGGATGCCATGCCATACTGCGATGATATCACCTGTCCAACCGTGGGCTTGGAGCCACGAAGGCTACTTCTGAGAGAAAATAGGCCACTGCGTCAAATGTTTCACTGGGGCCTCCTTGTGATCTAAAGCCTTTTGTTGTGTGGGAGGAGGGGCCAAAGAAATCTGTGGGAGTGGTAGTGTGGGTGCCTCCTCATCCTGGCTACCTTCGTTCACCAATTCAAGTGTTTCTCTAATCCTTTCGAGGACATTCTCAGCCTCCTTGCAGGCTAGGGCCTTAGACAGATCGTCGAAGGGGATGGCCCGGTGTAGTCGGAGCACGCCCTGCAAGGTGAGTAGGTAGAGCCAGTTTTCGATGCTGCATGGGACAACTTCCAGGGTGAGCAAGAATGGAAGGGGGGGA
>CAKZGI010000342.1 GCA_936914905.1 uncultured Trichormus sp.
GCCTCATTGCTCAACCTCATACAATCAGCGATCGCTGCCTTCATCTCTCTTAGTATTCATGTACTATATTTATATGCTTTTTGCCCTGATCAACTTTTGCCCTAACTTGCAGTATTTCCTCTACGAAAAGAGCCTCTAACTGCTGCATAAGAACATCAATCATTAATGTTTTTGGCATAATTTCTGAGGTGTAAACTCATATCTCTATTCTATACCATCTTTAATTTCTTATGTTGATTGACGTTAGAAATTCATATTTTCATTAATCATTCCCAAATAATATTTTTTCCATTCCGAAAAAAATTAAATTCTTTTCGGCAATTAATTTCGTAGCTATTTCTGGATTATAGTTTTGTAAATAGCTTTTTAATAAGTTACAATCTCCCCCAGTAATTGCTATCTTGCTATCTGGAAATAAAGATAACCAAGATTCAACAAAATCTTTAGTTCCTGCTAATAATGTGTAAATAACTCCACTTTTAATTGCTTCTTTTGTATTCATGGCAAAACGTGGTGGTAAAGGAGTAATTGAATTTGTTTTTAATAATGGTAATTGTCCTGTATTTCGACCCAAACTGTTAAATTGTAAACTTAGTCCTGGTAAAATTGCACCACCTATTAAACCCTGCTGATGATCAACACCTGTAAAAGTTAGTGCTGTACCGACATCAATTACTAATACGGGAAATCCATAACTTTGTCCTGCACCATATAAAGCGAGGGCGCGGTCAATTCCTAGTGTGGGATACATACCCTTGATAGGAATGTGATTTAAGGTAATTAAGCGCACATTTGGGTAAGTTTGCCAAAGTTTTGTTTGAGTGGGAACTACGGAAGCTAAAACGAGAGTGATGGGGAGGTTGGAAGAGAGGAAAATAGGACGAGTAGAAGATGGTGAGAGAGGTAGAGTATTTGTTTTAGCTAACTGTTGCATATCAGATGTTGATAAATGCTCTGTGTCCCAAGTTGAGTGGAGGGTATTATCAACAAATAACGCCCAATGTAAGCGGGAATTACCAATCATTAATCCTAGCGAAAGATTTTCTGTGGTTTGTTGGTGGGTATTCTGTTTCACACTTTTAATTTTCTTAAGTCAGCTATAGGTTTTTCAAGAAAAAGTAACATTCAACCCGTGTCACAATAAAGGAAGATGAATAAATACTCAATTTTGTCAAGGAGGGGAGTTATGGTATTGCTCACCGATAAATTTGAAGAACAGGGAAACCCAGCGCCGGAAAAATGTCTCACCATACAGACTATAGAGATTGCTGAAAATACAACAGTGATTCGGTCTTTGGACTGGGATCGCGATCGCTTTGATATTGAGTTTGGTTTGCAAAATGGCACAACTTATAACTCATTTCTCATCCGTAGTGAACAAACTGCCTTAGTTGATACGTCCCACGAAAAATTCCGTCAGCTATATTTTGATACACTGACGACTTTAATCAATCCTGAAGAGATAAATTATTTAATAATCAGCCATACAGAACCAGACCACAGCGGCTTGGTGAAAGATTTGCTATCTATAGCTCCTAATATTACTGTAGTTGGCTCTAAGGTGGCAATTCAGTTTTTGGAAGATTTGGTACATCGGCCTTTTAAACGGCGGATTGTCAAAAATGGCGAGCGGTTGGATTTAGGTAACGGTCACGAATTTGAATTCGTTATCGCGCCTAATTTACACTGGCCTGACACCATTTTCAGCTTTGACCACAAAACTGAAACTCTCTTCACTTGCGATGCTTTTGGGTTACACTATTGCTCCAACAGTACCTTTGATGATGACTTAGCAGCGATTGAAAAAGATTTTCAATATTACTACGACTGCTTAATGGGTCCAAATGCCCGTTCTGTTTTATCTGCCCTGAAGCGGATGGGAGAATTAAAAACAATCAAAATGGTTGCTACAGGTCATGGGCCACTACTTTACCATAACGTTGAAGAATTAATTGGACGTTACCGGAATTGGAGTCAAGGACAAACTAAGGTAGAAACAACGGTTGGGATATTTTATGTTTCTGAGTATGGGTATAGTGATCGCTTGGCGCAATCAATCACCAACGGCATCGTTAAAACAGGCGTAGCTGTGGAAATGGTCAATTTGGGTGGAGTAGTGGATTTACAAGAGTTGCGGGAGCTTGTAGGACGCTGTGCGGGGCTAGTTGTGGGAATGCCTCCTGCTTCTGGTAGTCCCACTATTCAAGCTGCACTGAGTACAGTTTTAGGTTCGGCGAAAGAAAAACAAGCCATTGGTATTTTTGAAACCGGTGGTGGAAATGATGAACCAACTTATCCACTATTAAATCAATTCCGGGCTGCGGGTTTGAATGTAGCTTTTCCTTTAATTGAAATTCGGGAAACACCGACAGACAACAGTTACAAAAAATGTGAAGAAGCGGGAACCGATTTAGGTCAATGGGTGACTAGAGACAAAAGCATCAAGGCGATGAAATCTCTTGGTGCTGACTTAGACAAAGCACTAGGGAGAATTAGCGGCGGTTTATATATCATCACTGCTCAAAAAGGCGATGTATCCAGTGCCATGTTAGCTTCTTGGGTGAGTCAAGCCAGTTTCAAACCTTTAGGATTTTCCATAGCGGTAGCTAAAGACCGGGCGATTGAATCACTAATGCAAGTAGGCGATCGCTTTGTCCTCAATGTACTGGAAGAAGGAAATTATCAACCCTTGATGAAACACTTCTTAAAACGGTTCGCTCCCGGTGCAGATCGTTTTGAAGGAGTAAGAACCCAACGAGCGGAAAATGGTGCGCCTATTTTGACAGATGCGCTGGCCTACATGGAATGCGAAGTTATTAGCCGGATGGATTGTGGCGACCACTGGGTGGTATACAGCACTGTTTACGCTGGAAGAATATCAAAACCAGATTCACTAACAGCAGTTCACCACCGGAAAGTCGGAAACCACTATTAAACAATTCAAAATTCAAAAAAAACAATTCTAATTTTGAATTTTGAATTGATTTGTCGCCTATAGGGTGGGTAATGCCCACCTTCGGAAAAAATAAGGTCTTTCTGATTTTGAATTGCGCTATATCTTCCCTCTCTCGTCCCATCTACCGTAGATTTTAAGCCTAGATAAACGACCTTAACAACTGCATTTCAGCACAAATAGAACGAATTATTTAAAGAAAGGAATTAAAACCATGTTAGAAACCAAACCTCGTGATATTCAAATTTTACCGATTGGGACAGATACAACAATATTGCGATCGCGCAGTTGGACAAGGCTAAGATTTGAAATAGAATACGCCTTGGCTAAAGGTACAACCGCTAATTCATTTTTAATTCGAGGTGATGAAATCGCCTTGATTGACCCACCAGGAGAAACTTTTACCGAAATTTATTTAGCAGCTTTACAACAAAGAATTGATATCAAAACTGTTAATTATGTAATTCTTGGTCACGTTAATCCTAACCGGGCTGCAACATTAAAAACTTTACTAGAAATTGCCCCACAAATTACCTTCGTTTGTTCAAATCCAGGAGCGATAAATTTAAAGATAGCGTTAGAAAATCAAGATTTACCAATTTTGGTAATGCGGGGTGAAGAAACTTTAGATTTAGGTAAAGGACATCATCTGCAATTTATTCCTACACCTAGTCCCCGCTATGCTGATGAACTTTGCACCTACGATCCCCAAACAGAAATACTATTTTCTGATAAGTTATTTGGGGCGCATACTTGTGGTGATCAAGTATTTGATGAAGGTTGGGAAATGTTTAACGAAGATAGGCGTTATTATTTTGATTGCCTCATGGCTCCCCACGCCAGACAAGTAGAAACAGCCTTGGATAAATTATCAGATTTGCCAGTGAGATTGTACGCCACTGGTCACGGTTCATTAGTTCGTTATGGTTTAATTGAACTTACCCATTCTTATCGGGAATGGATTCAGCAACAAACCAATGCTGACATGACTGTAACTTTGATTTATGCTTCTGCCTATGGGAATACAGCAACATTGGCTCAAGCGATCGCACGTGGTATAACCAAAGCAGGAGTTAGCGTCGAGTCAATTAACTGCGAATTTGCTGACCCCGAAGACATCAAGACCGCAGTCGAAAAATCAGCAGGTTTTGTCATCGGTTCTCCCACTTTAGGCGGCCACGCACCCACACCAGTACAAACAGCTTTAGGAATAATTCTCTCCACCGCTACTAACAACAAACTTGCTGGAGTTTTCGGTTCTTTTGGTTGGAGTGGGGAAGCAGTTGATTTAATCGAAAGCAAACTCAAAGACGCAGGTTACAGATTTGGTTTTGACACCATTCGCGTCAAGTTCAAACCCAACGAAGTCACCTTACAAACCTGTGAAGAAGCAGGAACAGATTTCGCTCAAGCACTCAAACGCGCTGCGAAAAAAGCAGTTGTCGCTAGACAACCTGCAACTAATGTTGAACAAGCAGTTGGTCGCATTGTTGGTTCTTTGTGTGTTGTTACCGCTACTCAAGGGGAAGTGAAAACAGGAATGTTAGCATCTTGGGTGGCACAAGCCAGCTTTAGTCCTCCTGGTTTAACCATTGCCGTAGCTAAGGACAGGGCGATGGAAAACATGACCCACACGGGTAATAAATTTGTTGTCAATATCTTGACAGAAGGGCGGGAAATACGGAAGCAGTTTATGAAGGTCTACACGCCTGGACAAGATAGATTTGCTGGTTTAGCGACGGAAGAAGCAAGTAATGGTGGTGTAATTCTTTCTGGTGCTTTATCTTACCTCGAGTGTTCTGTCCAAAGTCGTATGGAAGTCGGTGATCATTGGTTGGTTTATGCCACTGTTAATGATGGGAAAGTGTTAAACCAAGATGGTGTGACAGCGGTACATCATCGCAAATCCGCGAGTTATTATTAACCCCACCCTTAGCCCCTACCGCAAGCTAAGAGCGGTAATTTACCTTGTTCCTAGTCTCCGGTTGAGAATGCGTGTTGTGAGACTCTGCCTCGAGCAGCAAAACGGAGCATTCCAACCCACTTAGACTGCCTGGTCAATGAAGAATTAGATTTATTCGAGCTTGCAGCCAAACAAAGGTACCATATATCACTATATATCACTATGTTGTCCTGATCAATGTACCACCAACAGGATTAACTGCGTTAAAGCCTATTCTTCCTGCCCAAATTGGTGGATTAGCTTTTTTAGTTTGTAATTTACGACTTGTGATTATTAAATCATCACCAATTTCATATTCACCTGTGTCTACATTAATTGAAATAATTTTGCCAATGTTCTCTGTTTTCTCTACTAAAAGACGGATTTTATTTTCGTAGAGTTCTTTACCAGGTTTGGTAATTTCTTCAGAACTTATTTTAGGGTAAGGCATAGGGGCAACCTTGAATTTCAAGTTAATAGACCTATGGTGTTATTCTAATATATTGAGTTATAGTTAACCCTTCCACTTCAACAAGCTGTGCGATCACTATCATTTCCCCATTCTTTCTAATTCCTCTCGCAATACCCGCCGTAGTGTTGCTTATAAGGATTCACGGCCTTATTGAATATACTCAAGCAAGGATTCACAAGGCATCATTAATTAGGGTTTGGTAATTTCCCCCACCTGCTTGATGTACTTGTTCACGAAACCATGCCAGTATTTCATCATCTAGGCGAATTTTAATCCGAGTTTTTCCAGGTGATGTTGGTTCAATTGCACCCCGATTACCTTGACTAAAAGCAAAGATTGCGCGGGATAGTATTTAGTTCCTCAACCATATTCCGACTTCCCAATGGTGCAAAACTTTCACCTGATGTTGCTTGGATAAAATTAGAACGCTGGGAAGTATTAACTGAAGAAGAACGGGAAAAATTTACCCCACTCACACCAGATTTTATTATTAGACCTGTCAGGAAAATTAACTTGGTGTCAAAAAAATGGTAGAAGCGAATTTTGACCATCTACCAAAAGGAAAAATTCACTTAATTATATTCGAGAATATCCACATCGTAGAAAACAAATATTGGTAATAACTAACCATCAGTTTCAAGACTTGTTAGCCCAAGCTGAAATGCAGCATAAA
>CAKZGI010000343.1 GCA_936914905.1 uncultured Trichormus sp.
ATTTCTGGCGGACAGTGGAATGTTGAAAGTGTCTACCAAATCCTTTCCCTTCGTTATGCTTATCTCAATGGTTTGCTTGCTATTTGAGTCTTTCTGCCAAAAGTTGATGCTCCCCAACTAAACCACCAAGGAAACCTGGTAAGCTAAGGAGAATAATGGCAACAAAACCAAGGTATTGACCTATAAAAATATGCCTACGGCAAAAATTACTATCTATCTGTGAAAAAAATAGTAGTAGAATACTAATATCGTCAATATTAGTGGCTGCAAAGGCAATGATACCTTGAGTAAAAGCTGTAATCAGACTATTTATGGTAAAGGTTTTTAATATACCAATTATAAACATATCAATAATTTGTCATCTTAGAGATGGTTTATTAATTAAATTTAAGGGTGCATTATAGCAACGTTGAACTGACCACATTTCTAGATTTACTGTGGCTAATCCTCACTCTCTCAAACGCCCAAATCATTGCATAGCTATAACACACTCTACTTAAGCGCCACTAATATATATAGATGATTTTGTAATTTTACTGATTCTTTTGCGTCAACAGATGATAATTCACAACCTTAGCAAGTTATTTTAAGTCAATATTTAGGTTTTACTATTCTTCTCATTCTCAGTTTACCAGGTTTATTTAGTGGCTTGATTCTGCCTCCAACTTGGATTGGTTTATTAGGTTTAATTCGTGTTGCTATTGGTATCAGTAATTTGGTGAATAGGGAAACAGATTCATTGTCTGAAGTTTCATCAGAAATAACACCATGTACAATCGACATTCCGCACTTCAATAAGTAGCATAGATAAACTACATTTATAGGTAATTCAGAACTATACTTTCTAAAAGTCCAGTAGCCATGAAAATATAAATTATGCACGTCAAAGTTCCAGCTTTCTTATTGTGTAAAAAAGCTAGTTAGACAACAATGTTTAATTTCAATCTCTCAATCACTTATGTGAATACAAGACTATGCAATAGTTAATTAGAGATTTGAAAATTAAGAAGATAAATAATACTTTTGACAAGCTGTAGGTAGGAATTACAAAATTCAACAACGTTCCTTTATCAAGTTCAGAATCCTATGAACTCCTTGTGTATTCAGAAAATGAATCACTTGAAAATATACGCCAGTTGCTTCAAGTCGGGGAACCCCCCCAACACAGAGGCTCTGAAATATCCGATAATTCTTGTCATAGATCATTTAAGCAATTATTATACTCTCTATGCAAATGCAATGAGGTTGAATCTAAATGGGAAAATTTGGTTGCTACTCCATATTTTTTTACTACTTATAAGGCAATTATTAGGAATAATTTAGTTAATTCATATTTGTATAGCTTATCCATTACTCTGCCTATTTTATCATCATTTAAATCTTCGGCTTCAATTCCCGCTCCTAATAAATTTTATATGGCTTTTTCACCAAAAATTTGAGGAAATAAATAGAATGGTCTCTATACAAAACCTAGTCCATTCAGAATGATTGCTTTGACTATTTCTCCTGTATTCACTTTCTCTCTACTATCTATTAAGAATATCTCATTCATTTTTTCTAGAATTCCTATCTCATCTATTATTCCTGCTATTATTCCCAAGTGATCGAATTTATTACTCTCAAACTCTTCTTTTTGGTAATTCAGATTTTTGGGTATTTTTATTTACTGCGGGCTCATTTACATTCATTCTCTCCTCTTTTATTCTGAATTCATTGTCAATACTTACAAGTTCCAATTTGTTGGCAATTTTTATTGTATTGTCTATTTTTATTAATATTTAAATTATGTGTTAAATACGTAGCTTAATGAAGTGCAGAATGTAGAATACATCATCGAACAACAATATTTTTTTTAATTTACAAATTAACACTGTTGCACTGATAAATATTGCTAATAGCAGTGATAATATTAGCGTTTATAACCTTTATTCTATAGCACTAAATTCGATAATTTTTTAGCAAAAATCGCTGTATTTTTCCTTCTATTATCAGTTTGGTGTTATGCACCATATCAATTAACCCACCAGGAGAAAATAACTAATCTTTTAACCAAGCTTGGTAATTATCTTGCGCCTTTTGTGCTGATGGGTTTAGGGGCTGTAATTGTCTTGAAAAGTCAGGCTTAAAGTCCGATTTAACTCCTTGCTAGTTGTATTTGTTTCTTGGTTTTAGTGAAAAAAAATTGATCAATGACTTAACTTGTCTTAACCATTCACTTTGTTCTGGGTCTTTAAACAGCGTAGTGCTGAGGTAACGTTCACCAAAGCTAGGCTGCACCATAACTATTAATTTATCGGCGTTTTCTGGATGCTTGGTAATTTGCAACGCCGCATATAAAGCGACTCCAGCAGGAATTCCTGATAGCAAACCTTCTTCTTTTGCTAAACGCCGACTGTAGGAAATTGCTTGTTCATCTGTAACTTGAATGACTTCATCCAGGAGTTCTGAAGGCTAAATAGCTGTAATAAATCCGGGTCCGATACCTTGAATTTTGTGTGGACCTGGTTTACCCCCTGCTAATAGTGGACTATTGACAGGTTCAACTGCCACTGCTTGAAAACTTGGTTTGCGTTGTTTAATAACTTCAGAAATACCTGTAATTGTTCCCCTAGTCCCTACTCCAGCAACGAGAATATCAACTTCTCCATCTGTATAGTTCCAAATTTCTTCAGCAGTGATCCGAGCATGAATTTGGGGTTTAGCAGGATTGCTAAACTATTTTAGCATATAAGTATTGGGGATTATGGCAACAATTTCTGTAGCTTTCGCGATAGCACCCCGCATTCGTCCTACCCCTGGTGTTAACTCCAATTGTGCCTCATCAGCCCTCAACATTAGTCTTCTTTCCTGACTCATGGTATCTGGCATTGTTCAAATCAAACGGTAGCCTTTAGCAGCTGCAACCATAGCTAAAGCAATTCCAGTATTCCCAGAAGTCGGCTCAACTAAAATAGTTTTACCGGGAATAATCAAACCTTTTGCTTCTGCTATTTCCACCATGCTCACGCGAATTCTATCCTTTACAGAAGCCGCAGGATTCATACTTTCTAATTTGACAAAAATTCATGCCAATGTTTCCTAAGTTTGGGGAATTTTGTTTAACTGCACTAACGGAGTATTGCCAACTAACTCGGTGATATTGTTTGCTATTCGCATCATCATACCTCTTAATTACTAAATGTAATACATCGGACTATTCTGAGCCCGAGCTTCTCTTTCCTGGCAAAAATCTTGGAGTTTACAGCCGGGTAGCACTTCAATAGAAGCCGCATTAGCTTGTTCCAAAATTTCCAGAACCAAAGTCTTTTCTATGGTTGGAGTCTCAGAACTTTCTTTATCTTTGCGTTCCCCTTCTACCAATGTGACTATATTCTAGCAAGGTAATCTACCAAGGTTCACGCACTAAAAGGAAACCATCTTTTGAGCCACGCTCACTCTGCACCACACCCGCACGTCTCAAGTTAGTGAGAATCTGTTCTAGATAGCGTTCTGGTATAGGTTGCTTGGCAGCAATCTCGTTCATAGTCAGAGGAACTTTTTTATCGTGGTGAGTGGCTAGTTCTAACAGTGCCAATAGTGCGTATTCCACTTTGGTAGAAAGATCCAGAAGAGCGTAGCTTTAGCTATTCAAGTCTGTATTTAGAATACAGCTGTACATTGATGGAGTTAAGGGTGTTTATACGAAAATGGTTTCCTTTGAAGTCTTAAATCTGATATTATCCCACTTATATTAATAAAGCATCATACATCCATCGATTTACCGTACTTTATACACATTATTCTTAAAATAGCTTCATCTTTCGTAGGAATTAGAGCACAAGTCATATAGGACAAGGGGAGCAAGGGAGAAATAAATTCTTCTTATTCTTCTGAATTCCTTGTTTCTGGAAAGAGATTTGGATAGCTTTTTATAGCTAAAATATTATATACTACGGTTAGTACATCGGAAAAACATAATATTAATACTGATGTCAGTATATACAGGTCTGACTCAATCATCTATTAACAGTAATCGCCAACATTTCCCCAGGCGATCGCTCTTACCGATAAAAAAAAATGCTCTATGGCAAATAGAAAACGGCTTTGTGTTGACTTACACTTATTTAGAAGACGGTACCACAGTAGCTTTAGGATTATGGGGTCCAGGTGATGTAGTGGGTGAACCCTTATCGAAAATGAAACCATATCAAATGGAATGTTTAACCACAGTAGAAGCAACAATTTTAGCTGTGGATGATTGGCATCAACTTACAGATACTTTACTTCACCACATCCACCGAGCGGAAGAATTAATGCTGATTCGGAGCCATAAAAAAGTAGAAGCCATGCTGATTCAACTATTAGCATGGTTATCAAAAAAGTTTGGCTCCCAAGTAGAACAAGGAAGATTAATAGATATGCGTCTGACACATGAAGACTTAGCAGCACTAATCAGTTCTACCCGTGTTACCATAACTCGTCTGCTGGGACAATTAGAACAAGAAGGATTGATTGATCGACTGTCTTTGAATCGGATTGTAGTCCGACAAGAAGATATTTGGTATTACGAAATTTGAGTTAAGAATTCAGCAGTCAGGAGTCAGGAGTTAGAATGTTTGAGAAATTGGTTAATTACCAAATAGGTATTTTTGCCCTTAGCCTGAAGACAATAGGCAAAAGGCAAAAGTAAAACCTTTTGCTGCAAGGCTTTGTGATTGAATTTTGGATTAAAATTTATAGTCCCAAATCCACAGCAATAAGATGAGCGCTAAGATGAGCGCAAGGAAACCCACAAAAAGCTACTGCATTTAAAGCCTGATCCTGAAATGTACTATCCCCCACACAATAGAGATTAGGAATAGCTGTGCGATTAAAAGGCATTCCCAATAATCCCCGAACTTATGCTTGGGTATAGGTCCATAGCTGCCATCTGTGCGACCTAAAAAGGGACAATGAGTAAGCGGTGTTCCCACTTCCAGATAATCCAAGCTAGCATATAAAGCAGGAAAAATGTTTTCCAATCTTTGAATTATTTTCGCTGCTGTTTCTTCTTTCTTTTGTTCATATTCAGTCGGTGTAAGCTCCTGCCAATCAGCAATCCAAGCAGGTGTAAAAGCATGAATAATGTGGTATCCCTGAGGAGGTAAATCTGCGTCAAGCAGGGTAGGAATAGAAACGAAAATTGTCCCTTCCGCTAACTCCATATTTTGCCAATCTTCCAGCAAAATGTGATGACATTCTGTATTAGCCTGTAAATTAGACGCTTTTACGCCGATATGAAAACTTAAAATAATGGGATATTTTTTATATCTTTATTACTAGATTTTCTCATTTGATGGCATTCTTGCTGATAATAGTACTTTTTCAAAAGTATCTCATGTCGTAGCTTTAGATACAATCCGTTGACCATAATAAACTTTACCACTCGCTAAGTGTACACCAATAGCTTGCCCTTATTCAGTGATAATTTTTGTCACTCTAGCTTGGTATTGAATTTGACTACCAGCTTTTTGTAAAGCCTCTGCTAATTTTTGAGCAATTTTTCCTAATCCACCTTCAGGATAATTAACTCCACCATAATGTCGATCAGAAAAAACCATCCCTGCATTAATTATGGGTATCATGTCGGCTGGAACTAAAGACCAGCAATAACACCCAGTATCAATAAACTTTAATAATAATGGATCTTTAATATAGTACCGCGCCACATCTCCCACATTTTGGGCTAAATATTTAGCTAAACCAAGACAAGCTAGAGGATTTTGGTAAAATACCCGCAGTATATACCGTGGTTCTTCTACTGATAAGAGTTGTATATTATTCAGGCAATTGAAAACTTTTTGAAATTTGTCATAAAAGCAGCTAATTCCTTTGGCTTAATGGAGAAAATAATTAATCAGATTTTGCAACAACTTTTCATAATCTTGTTCAACCTTCAAATCTAAACCGTTACGAAAGTGGATTAAATAAGGTAATATCTATACACCAGAAGGGTAGATGAAGAACTGGTAGATGATGCCCCCTGACCCTGGTGAAATTGAAGTTAAAATGCAACG
>CAKZGI010000344.1 GCA_936914905.1 uncultured Trichormus sp.
CGAAAAGTTTTGACTCTACATATGAGATGTTCAACACCAATTCTTCTTGAAGATATTTTCTTCTTTTTGAATCTCTGAAAGTTCAGCTTTTTTGGGCTTCTGATAAGGTGTGGTAATAAATTCTTCTCCTATATAAGCTTTATCACCCAAAAATGTTTGTTTGGCATCTAGGTTTCGGCGATTATTTCTAAATGCCGTAATATCCCTTATCTTACCTAATTGTCCAATAGAAATATCAACTATATGTTAACCTCCTGGCAATACTATAAACTGATTTTTCAGAGTGTGTATTTTCTTCTTGCCTGAATAATATTTTTTCTGCTCTTGATAGTCAGCTGGTCTTTCCATAGCTTGTTCAGCACTATCTATTATTAATTTATACTCACTCAGTCCTTCATATAATTCTTGATATTTTTGCTCATCTTTTTTTGCTTCTTCTATTTGGGAGATAGGTAAAATTTACCTCAGAATTTCTACCCAATAATTAAATGTGTTATTTGCTTTTATCCTCGATAAATCAAACAATAATCCTAGAATTTCAAATGTTGGCTTCTGTCTCAGGTCTACTAGGCATAGACATACTCGTTCCTTTGGGGTTATTTCTGCTTTAAGTCCTCCTCCAGACGGTATTAACCTAATTTTTCTTTTTTCAATTTCTGCTTGTTTCTCTAGATGCCTTTTTTCTGCTAATGCTACTAATGTCATAAAGTCTTCATACTTAATCCCAATTAATCTTGTTGATTCCTGAGGGTATAATTCTATACTTTCTAGGGGACTTGTCATTATTGATATACATAGTTAGATTTTTTCTGTTTATTTTCCCACAAAATTTATTTTAAAGATAGGTCAATTGATTAATCTCTCGAAGTTTTTGTACACCAGTGGACTTACCTGGTGTTGGAGTTGCTCTGGTTTCCGCAAAACAGGAGATAAATAAGGATAAATATACCCAAATCCTCCTGCTAACCATTGTTGCCAAGCATCTTGTCTTTGTTTAAAAATTGGCAGTTGTAGAAATCAGCGGTAATTTTAATATTACTTATTGGTTACTTTCGCAACTCAAAAATGATCAATTCTTTTATTGAGCCATATCAAATAAAACTTCACTTATGGTGTTTTCCACAATATTATTAACTTGTTCTTTTAGATTTTATTCGTCGCATATAAATTTTCCAACAGCAAATAATCCCAGTAATCTATTAAAATACTTTCATCATAATAATGTATATAATTCAGATCCAATTGATCAGAGTATGGCAACCGCCAAGGTAGTTAGGACAAAGACTGTATATCTTTCGGGATTCATACCTAGTGATAACTCTTAGATACAAACAAACTTACCACCCTATCACCCGTCACCTGCTATACCTGAAGACAGATTTTTTAGCTGAGGAGGGTAATATAAAAAAAAGAACCATTTACCCAAACCCTTTGCATTATTGGCACTATACGAGAAATACTTAAAGTAAAATACGATTCCAACCTAAAATGATGTGATATTAGTCACTGTACCTCTTTATGATACTAGAACTTACGCACGAATGACATCTAATTTCTTGGGGATGCTTCCATACAGAAGAGGAATAGCATTTATGGCACAATCGCAAAACACTTCGTCAGAAGCTAATATTTTGTTAGTGATAACACGGCCAGACGGTAAGCTAACAGATGAACTTGGCTAACATGATAAGTTTTGTGCAGCAAAATTATCATAATTAGGTGATAAGGGACTTGCAAATTTGTAAAGGTAAAAACGATGCGACTGTCAAATAAGTTATTTGTTACACTTCGAGATGATCCTGCTGATGCGGAAATTCCCAGTCATAAATTATTACTCCGCGCAGGTTATATTCGTCGCATCGGTAGCGGTGTTTATGCTTATCTCCCCTTGATGTTGAGGGTTTTGCAGAAGGTCTCCCAAATAGTGCGGGAAGAAATGAACGCCACTGGTGCTGAGGAATGTTTGTTACCGCAGTTACAACCGGCTGAGTTATGGAAGGAGTCGGGACGTTGGGATACTTATACTAAAGCTGAGGGAATCATGTTTTCCCTGATTGATAGACGGGAACAACAATTAGGACTTGGCCCAACTCACGAAGAAGTAATTACTACTGTTGCCCGTGATATGATTCGCTCATATCGCCAATTACCACTAAATTTATATCAAATTCAAACTAAGTTTCGTGATGAAATTCGTCCCCGGTTTGGTTTGATGCGTGGTCGAGAATTTATCATGAAAGATGGTTATTCTTTCCACGCTGATGAGGAAAGTTTGAAGAAAACCTACCAGGATATGTACCAAGCATACAGTAATATGTTGCGGCGTGCTGGTTTGGCTTTTCGGGCGGTAGAAGCTGACTCTGGTGCTATTGGTGGTTCTGGTTCTACAGAGTTTATGGTGTTGGCAGATGCGGGAGAAGATGAAGTTCTCTACACTGAAGATGGGAAATATGCAGCGAATGTGGAAAAAGCTGTTTCCTTACCTGCAGAAGCAGAAACTTCAGCTTTTACCAGCTTTGAAAAACGGGAAACACCGGGAACGGGAAGCATAGAAAAAGTTTGTAAATTTCTCAAGTGTTCTCCTACCCAAATTGTCAAGAACGTTTTATATCAAGCTGTCTATGATAACGGTTTGACTGTTTTGGTATTAGTAAACATTCGTGGTGATCAGGAAGTTAACGAAGTCAAATGCCAAAACGAATTGACTAAATTAGCCTCCCAATTCGGTGCTAAAACTGTCCTTTCTATCAGTGTACCCACTAATGAAATAATTGCAAGCTGGTCTACAAAATCTTTACCTTTAGGTTACATTGCACCGGATCTGGATGATGATTATATTGCCGGTAGTAAGCAGGTGCATTCTCAGTTTGTGCGGTTGGTGGATAAAACTGCTGTGGAGTTAAAGAACTTTGTCACAGGTGCAAATGAAAGCGGTTTTCACGTAGTTGGGGCAAATTGGTGTGAGCAGTTTAAATTACCTGAATTGGTAGTAGATATTCGGAAAGCTAGAGTGGGTGATAGGTCTTTGCATGACCCCAGTCAAACCCTACAAATAGCAAGAGGTATAGAAGCTGGCCACATTTTCCAACTCGGTACAAAGTATTCTGAAGCGATGGGTGCAACTTATACTAACGAACAAGGGGAAGAAAAACCTTTAGTTATGGGATGTTATGGTGTCGGAGTGTCACGATTAGTACAATCAGCCGTTGAACAATCCTATGATAAAGATGGCATAATTTGGCCAGTGGCGATCGCACCATATCACTCCATTGTCACCATTCCTAACATTAAAGATGCTCAACAAATCAAAGTAGCCGAAAAACTTTATACCGAACTTAACAAAGCAGGTGTAGAAACATTACTCGACGACCGTGATGAACGAGCAGGTGTTAAATTCAAAGATGCAGATTTAATTGGCATTCCTTTTAGGATTGTCACAGGTCGGGCTATTGCCAATGGTAAAGTTGAAGTAGTAAAACGGGCAAACCGTGAATCTCAAGAAATAGCCATTGAGGAAGTTGTAAATACATTGCAACAATGGCTTAAATAAGCAATAGAAGGAAAAACTTAAACTGGTCAATGGCAGGCAAAATGCCTGCCATTGACCAGTTTAATCATCTTGCTAATCGTTAATTGATAACAAACCAGGAGGAGGAGTAATTTCAACTCGACGGGTTTCTAAATCAACTATAGGAACAATCTCTATCACAAAGGGAATTAAAACTGTTTTTCCTGCTTTATCTTCAGCAAAAGCAGGATCGAATTTTACTTCTAATAAATCATGACCTGAAGGTAATATATCCACCACTGTTCCTACAAATTGACCAGTTTCTTCCATGAAGACTTGTAATCCTAACAAGTCTATAACATGAAATTGACCTTCTTCTAATTCTGGGCGATCGCTAATTGGGACAAACAACCGACAATCACGCATATTTTCTGCAGCCGTGCGATCACTCACCCCTTCCAATTTAATCACATATAGATTCTTTCCCTCAACATACCGCCCATCTAATAACTCTATCGGTTGCGGTTCCATTTCCCCTGGACGCAATAACCAACGAGTTCCCGATTCCTCAAACCGTTCCGGAAAATCAGTATTGGGATAAACTCGCAACTCCCCAGCTAAACCTTGAGGTGCGACAATTTTACCAATTTCTAACCAATCGTCGAGATTCGGCACGGGGGACTGGGGACTAGGGAATGGGGAAGATTTTTTACTCACCTCCCCTTTCCCCTTCCTTTTCTTCGTGTTGTTAGTGGCTTCGTGGTTCATTTCTCTTAAACACTCACAGCCGCACGTTGATAAACCTGTTCAGCAACCTTAGCTAAACGCTGCATACCGATAGTAATTTCTTCATCACTACCAGTCAGACTGATACGCAAACATTGATGCTTGTGTTCCCACTCCTCTTTTAGACCGGGGAAGAAACTACTACCGGGAACAACAATCACACCCACTTTCTTTAATTCCTGGTAAAATTCCCAATCAGTCATTGGTAAATCTTCCAACCACAACCAACCAAAAATTGCCCCTTCACCGCGATGTAAAAACCAAGGTATATTGTTAGGCATCGCTGCTTGCAATGTGCTTTCTAACATATCAAACTTGTGCTGATAAAAAGGACGAATCACACTTTCAGCAATATTTGCTAATTCACCTGATTCTATCGCTCTAGCTGCGATCGCTTGACCATACCTAGAAGAATGAATCCCTGCATTAGTTTGGAAACACTCTAAAGCTTGCAGCAGGTTTTCATCACCAATAGCTATGCCGATTCTTTCCCCTGGTAATCCTGCCTTTGATAAACTCATACAATGCAGAATATTCTCACCAAACACAGGTGTCATTTCCGTAAAATTCAACGCAGGAAAAGGAGGTGCATAAGCTGAGTCTATCAACACAGGCACATGATAGGGTGCAGCTAAAGCGGCGATTTTCTCAACTTCGTCATTAGTTAAAACGTTACCAGTAGGGTTGCAAGGGCGAGAGAAAATCATACAACCAGTTTCTTGTGTAATCGAAAGTTGGCTAAAATCAGGACGATATTTAAAGCGGTGGTTGGCGCTATCAATATCAAGAGTGGGTTTGTAAGCAATCAAGGCTTCTGGGCATAAACCAACGCCACCATAGCCAGTGTAATCTGGACTTAAAGGCAGAACAATCTGTTTTAAATCGCCATCATTAGTATATCCACCGTAAGCATTAGCCGCGTAGAAGTAAATAGTCTGACTACCAGCAGTGACCAAGACATTGCGCTCTGTTAAATTTAACCCATAACGCTGGTTAAAATCTTTGACCATTACCGAAATAAAAGGTGCATAACCCTGAGATGAACCGTAGCGACAAACAACTTCACCATACTCAGAACTAGCTAATAAGTCTGCTGTACAATCCCGCCATAACTGTTCTACCTCTGGTAAAATCAGCGGGTTTCCCGCACTCAAATTATATAACTCCTGCCCCTGATTAGCTCTAAGTGTTTCATTAATATCCTTCATAATTGCTCTCACGCCAGTTAAGTTGGACATTTGAGCGCCAATTTTCGTAAGGGCAGGTTTCATACGCTTGTTACAGACTAAATTACGAGCAAAAGTGAATAAATTACTGGATGGTTGCGGCAGCAAAAAATCTGACGCTTTTATCTAAATTTAAACCAGTGAATGAGATTGTAACAAAATCATGGTAATTTGAACAATCTTATACCGATTCTTTGTAACCATATTTTTATGGATATTGCCAAGTTTACTTTGAATTTTCAAAATCAGATAGGAATCTGGACAATTGATAATAACGTAAGTTGCTAGTTAGGAAATTATCAGAAATAGCTTACGCTCCCGTAAGGGATACAGGATTTGCATGATTTAAGGATGAACAGGATTAAGACTAGGATTTTATAACCAATTACCAATTACCACCCTCGGGAGCATCCACTATTGGAAGATACACAAGTTTTAGGAGAATATAGTGTGGATTAGCAACCATGAACCAGGATAAAAAAGAACGGCTCAAAGCCTGCTT
>CAKZGI010000345.1 GCA_936914905.1 uncultured Trichormus sp.
TCCTTTCCCTTGGTTGTGCTTATCTCAATGGTTTGCTTGCTATTTGAGTCTTTCTACCAAAACTCGATGCTCCCAGATGCTATTAGGCAATTAACAAACACTATAAGTTGGTTTAATTTTAAATTAAGTAGAAACTACCCAGCATTAAATTTAGAAGCTTATGTTTGTACTCCTGAATTTTACCCAAGATTTGATTCAAGTTGGCAAGCATTGGCAATAGAGTTTGTAGAATACTATGATGGTGTCGAACTTTTTGAAAAAAATCATAAAACCTGCAAATAAACAAGACATCATGCAACAAATTTTTATAAAACCTGTCTAAATATCCAGTGCATACAAATGACTCAACAATTAGGTTGGTATTTCAATAGATACAAAAAAAACAATATTTACCTTAAAGTAATTCAATTTATGCTTGATATGTTTAAGCTAAAATCATCCCATCAACGAATGAAACGCCAACTGCTTATTGTCATGCTGGTAATTTTCGCTTGGAGTGTAGCTATAGGATTTATACTAGGTTTAGCCACTACCAGTGTTCACGCCGCTAACCCCACCCCCTCAGTTGGTACCGTTGACGTAGTACCCGCACAATACCAACTAGGCCAACAATTATATATAGAAAATTGCTCAACCTGTCACATTGCTTTACCACCAGCGGTATTTCCCACCCAAACTTGGAAGAATCTTGTGGAAGACTCCCAGCACTATGGCGCACAGATTCAGCCATTGGTCGATCCACAACGCATCTTGGTGTGGAAATATATTTCTACTTTCTCCCGTGTCCAACTTCAAGATGAAGAAATACCCTATTGCCTCAATAGATCCCTAGATCCCTTTATTTCCAAGACTTACATCCTGGTGTCAAATTACCAGAACCTATAAACATGGGCAGTTGTGTCAGTTGTCATCCTGGTGCAAGTAAGTATAATTTCCGCAGCCTGACACCAGAATGGGAGAAATAAATTCGTAATTCTCGCCCCTGCTCCCCTGCGCTATCTGGTGGCAAAATGATACTATGAAGGAGTTTAAATATTAAGATAAGAATTAAAACCAATCGTTATCACAAGGTGATTGGGGTTTTTCCTTTGGTTTTTGAGTAAATTCTCATTTCCTAGCCATCTATAACTAAAATGGCTGGGTTGTGTTAAGTGTCTATAATTATAGAGGTATTAGCTAAAACCTTTAATTTCCATCCCCCTTGATTTAGTTCCATATACTGCCATGCTAAAACTCTTGTTGGGCGATCCCAACGCTCGTAAACTTAAAAAATACCAACCTTACATTACAGAAATTAAGCTGTTAGAGGAAGAAATTAAAGCACTTTCTGATGATGAGTTAAAAGGTAAAACCGCCGAATTTAGACAGCGATTAGCTAAGGGTGAAACTCTGGATGATATTTTGCCTGAAGCTTTTGCTGTTGTGCGGGAATCAGGACGGCGTGTGTTAGGGTTGCGACACTTTGATGTCCAATTATTAGGTGGGGTGATTCTCCACTCTGGGCAAATTGCGGAAATGAAAACTGGTGAAGGTAAAACCTTGGTGGCTACCTTACCAAGTTATTTAAATGCCCTCACAGGTCAAGGTGTTCACGTTATTACTGTTAATGATTACCTGGCACGTCGGGACGCTGAATGGATGGGTCAGGTACATCGGTTCTTGGGTTTAAGTGTGGGGCTGATTCAAGCTACTATGAACCCGACGGAACGGAAGAAAAACTATGACTGTGACATTACTTATGTAACTAACAGTGAGATCGGTTTTGATTACCTGCGGGATAATATGGCTACCTCTATGGCTGAGGTGGTGCAACGTCCCTTTAATTATTGTGTTATTGACGAAGTAGATTCAATTTTAGTTGATGAAGCTCGGACACCTTTGATTATTTCTGGTCAGGTGGAAAGACCGACAGAAAAATATTTGCAAGGGGCGGAAATTGCTTTTACTCTGCAAAAAGATCAACATTATGATGTTAATGAGAAGGATCGTAACGTTATTTTAACTGATGAGGGTTTTGCAGAAGCGGAAAATCTTTTGGGTGTCACAGATTTGTTTGATCCTGAAAATCCTTGGGCACATTTTGTCTTTAATGCGATTAAGGCTAAGGAATTGTTCCTCAAGGATGTGAATTATATTGTCCGCAATGATGAAGTTGTGATTGTGGATGAATTTACGGGTCGGGTACTACCGGGACGACGCTGGAGTGATGGTTTACACCAGGCTATTGAGGCCAAGGAACACGTAGAAATTCAGCCTGAAACCCAAACTTTGGCAACTATTACTTATCAAAACTTGTTTTTGCTTTATCCCAAGTTGGGGGGGATGACGGGAACTGCAAAAACGGAAGAGGTAGAGTTTGAGAAGATTTACAAACTGGAAGTTACTGTTATTCCCACAAATCGCATTAGAAGACGGGAAGATTTGTCGGATATGGTGTTTAAGACTGAAGCAGGAAAATGGCAGGCGATCGCAAAAGAATGTGCGGAAATGTACGAAAATGGTAGACCTGTGTTAGTGGGTACAACCAGTGTCGAAAAATCTGAACTCCTCAGCCGACTCCTGAAGGAAATAAATATTCCCCATGAGTTGCTTAATGCTAGACCAGAAAACGTGGAACGGGAAGCGGAGATTGTCGCCCAAGCAGGACGTAGGGGGGCTGTAACTATTGCCACGAACATGGCGGGAAGAGGTACAGACATCATCCTGGGTGGTAACTCTGAGTATATGGCGCGGTTGAAGCTGCGGGAATATTTTATGCCCCGTATTGTCAGCCCAGAAGATGAAGATGTTTTTAGCATGCAAAGAGCTTCTGGACTACCTATGGCTGGTAGTGGTGGTGGTCAAGGCTTTGTTCCTGGTAAAAAGGTGAAGACTTGGCGGGCTTCCCCGGAAATTTTCCCCACCCAGCTATCGAAGGAAACAGAACAAGTGTTAAAAGAAGCGGTGGAGGTGGCGGTAAAAGCTTATGGCAATCGCAGTTTACCAGAATTAGAAGCGGAAGATAAGGTAGCTGTGGCGGCGGAAAAAGCACCTACGGACGACCCTGTAATTCAGAAATTGCGAGAAGCTTACCAGCGGATTAAGCATGAGTATGAAGAATTCACCAGCAGTGAACACGATGATGTGGTAAGTAGAGGCGGACTGCACGTAATCGGCACAGAACGCCATGAGTCACGGCGGATTGATAACCAATTGCGTGGACGGGCGGGAAGGCAAGGGGACCCTGGAACGACAAGATTTTTCCTCAGTTTAGAGGATAACCTATTGCGGATCTTTGGGGGCGATCGCGTAGCCGGCTTGATGAATGCTTTCCAAGTAGAAGAAGATATGCCTATTGAATCAGGTATGTTAACTCGTAGCTTAGAAGGCGCACAGAAAAAAGTTGAAACCTATTACTACGATATCCGAAAACAGGTATTTGAGTATGATGAGGTGATGAATAACCAACGTCGTGCCATCTATGCAGAACGTCGACGGGTGTTGGAAGGTCAAGATTTGAAGGAACAGGTAATTAAGTACGCTGAAAAAACGATGGACGACATCGTTAATTATTACATTAACCCTGATTTGCCTTCAGAAGAATGGGAATTGGAAAAATTGGTGGAAAAAGTCAAGGAGTTTGTTTACCTGTTGGCTGATATGCAAGCCAGTCAGTTGGAGGATATGGGAGTATCAGAAATTAAGGCTTTCCTCCATGAGCAAGCGCGTATTGCTTATGATATGAAGGAAGCGCAAATTGACCAAATTCAACCAGGTTTGATGCGACAAGCGGAACGGTTCTTTATTCTCCAACGCATAGATACTTTGTGGCGGGAACATCTACAACAAATGGATGCTTTGCGGGAGTCCGTTGGCTTGCGTGGTTATGGTCAAAAAGACCCTCTGATTGAGTATAAGAGTGAGGGTTATGAATTGTTCTTGGATATGATGGTGAATATCCGCCGTGATGTGGTTTATTCGCTGTTTATGTTCCAGCCACAGCCACAGCCTAGTGTGCAGACTTCTGAGATTGTTTAAGGGGTTTTTTCACGCAGAGACGCAGAAAAATTCTCTGCGTCTTTTGTTTTATGAGAAATACACATATTCACACTAATATTTTCTATCCAGTCAATGATCCTAAGTCAATAGAAGTTAATATTAATAATTTGGATTTATGAAGATAAAAGAAAAATTTCCAGTCGCGCATTTCAAGATTATACGAAATCCTTAGAGGCTATTGGATTGGAAAGTGCAGGTTATCATACGTTAGCTATTAATAGATGGAGAGAAATATTTGGAACCGATTTTTGTATTTACTAAGTAAAAATTAGGCAATAACTATTCACCAGATGCTCATGAAAAATATACCTCAATAACAAAATAGACAACTTCAGTTAGAACGTTTAGGAGCACAGCTTCAGCTTTACTATGATGCTAAGGACATCCAAAATATCAATATAATTCTTAGTATCCCATCTGTAATTCTATGGTCTATTTTGATTGAAATTTTTCCTTGTTTACAAATTTATGCTGCTTTATGGGGATTGTCTGTAAAATTACTATAACAAGTTATTCTCAGTCATTTACAAAAATCTCCACAAGAAAAAGCAGCGAAAATATAACAATTTTTTGATTGCAATATTTTTGAATTAGATTAGTCACAATTATGCTCTGGTAGTCGTCCTGAGCCAGAATTAATTATCAATAGTGCTGCAAAATATAGAAAAAAAGATCTAAACTACTCAGATTTAAAAGACTGGTATCCGGTTAGTGTTGATCAATTACCTATCCATGAGCCACGTTTTATTTGTCAACGATCTAATATTTAGTGGGATGCTAAACAAAAGCGTTGTTATTTTCATTGTATACTAATTGTATTAGTAGCAATTGTAATAGTTGCCTTTCTAGTAGGTTTAGCTGGAGGGTTAACTTTATAAAAGTTTGTATTGGCTATTGTAACTCCGCTACTACCAGCATTTATTTTTGCAATACGTCAATATATTGAAAATAGGCAAGCTGCAAATAGGCTAGATATTTTCAGAGAAAATTCTGAGAATATATGGTAGCAACTAACAATTAGACCTATAGAGATTATGCGATCCCGACTCATAATAAAAGGCAGGAAACAAAGAGTTTTCCAGCAAGGGTATTTTTGTTGAACACATCATTAGACTTGTAAAAATTGCCGGGTGGCTCAACAAATATTTCCCCTGAATTCCCGAATTTACGAACAAGTAATTCTTACTATTTGTGGTTTAGTCACATTACGAATTGGTTCATTATTGGTTCATTGGTTTTGCCAATTTCATAAATGTTATAGATATGAGGTCAGTTATGAATTAGTTATCAACATCTCCATGGATAGTTCCTATCAGTTACTATTCCCAACCCTGATTCTTTCCTTGCCTGTTTCCTAATCTTAACACTATGGAAAGCCAGACACAGACTCCTTTGTAAATTTTCGGCCCTCTGTATTCCCTATAATCAAAGAGAGGAGTGTTAGTTAAATGGCGATTAATCTAGAAAAAGCAATTGATATTGGGAAGTATTTAGTTACGCAGCGTCTACTAGGACGTAAATGCTTCCCCCTCGTATTAATGTGCTAACTTCTTTTCGTTGTAACTTAGCTTGTACAGGTTGTGTAATAATCTAGCATCTTAGAGAAATTATTAAACAAAACCTCACTCCAGAACAGTGCTTTGCAACTGTAGAAGAATGCGGCCCACCTGTGATTTCTATTCCTCGAGGAGAACCACTATTACATCCTCAAATTGATTAAATAGTTAAAGGTTTGGTGGAACGCAAGAAATATGTTTGGAAATATGTTTACTTGTGTACCAATGGATTTTTTTTAGAAAAAAGTCTCCATAAATTTCAACCTTCTCCTTATCTAAGTTTCAGCGTTCATTGTGTCAAATCCATTGAAAATCCAACCGCTAAACTTTGGTTGTCCTTTTTGAGGAATTACAATATCGTAGGAGTTACGCATTGACAAAAAAACTCATCCATGAGTATTAAGCAGCACCAGC
>CAKZGI010000346.1 GCA_936914905.1 uncultured Trichormus sp.
TACTGCCAATTTATTGACGGTTATACAAACTTGTCGCCCTCAAGCACTGTCTCTATCAAGCACTGTCTCTAATTGAGTTTTTTGACCAACCTATCAAAGGGATAGTTAGCTCTGCTTTGCAGACACCTTCTTTAATCCCTCTCGCTTAGAACTGAATCCTTACCAATAAATTCGTATAGTTTACCCTTCAACCACACGCACATAAATAGCCCGTGCTATGTCCCGCTCGATAGTCATTGGCAGATTACTAACTTTAATCACAAAAGTGGGAAACTGCTGTTCTACAAGAACTTGAGTTCCTGTCTTTATACCCATTGATATCAGTTTCTTTCTAATGATTTCATCTTGAGTTTTACAGACAGTGACAATACCTTGCTCACCAGTTTTCAGCAATTCTAAAGAGCAACCCATGACACTAAAAGGAGTAAACATTGCAGAATAAGAATAACAAAAGATAAAAATTGCAATGATGAAAGGTGTTTATCATCTTCCATCATTGTTAAATGATAAATCTAGTAATGCTAAAACATTACTGATATGCTATTAAGCAAGGTAAGGTTCTTGATGGGTTTTGATTGTGCAGTTGGAACGGGGATATGTAACGCACAATAAGGCGAAACCTTTAGCCATTTGCTCATCATCTAAGAAGTTTTGATCATCTTGGTTGATTTCACCTTCTACAACTTTACCTACACAGCTAGAGCAAGAACCAGCGTGACAAGAGAATGGTAATTCAATACCAGCTTCTTCTGCACCATCGAGAATTGTAGTTTCTTCGTCGATTTCAATTGTAGTGTCGAGTTCTTGTTTTTTGTTGATCAATCTTACTTGATAGGCAGCCATTTTTCGGTTCTCCTCAAACGTGAATAGAATTACTTTGGTAAATTGGTTAAGTCTCCCCTTCTTAGGACGGGGAAATGCTCCCTTCCGTAAACAAAAAATGTGGAGTATGTCTACGGGAAACTTATAAAGTTGTAATTAGCAGAATAGAACTTAGGAAAGTTTCTATATATATTTTTTCCTAAGTTCTAATTTTTTTTAGCTGCAAGATACACCTTTCGGTGAACAATCGCCTACTTTAAAAGACTTTCCACAACCGCAGGTGTCAGTTGCATTGGGATTGCTGAACTTAAAACCGCTGTCCATTACTCCCTCAACAAAATCAATTACCACACCTTCTAATAACGGCGCACTTTTAGCATCCACGTAAACCAACACATTTCCTTGTTGGCTGACAACATCATCTGGTTGTGGCTTACTGGTAATTTCAATTCCATACTCATAGCCATTGCAACCACCATCTTTAACCGAGATGCGGATACCTTTTGTAGCGTTATTAGTTTCCTCAGTTGCGGAACCTCTTAAAAATACCCTCAGACGAAATTCTGCCTTTTCTGTTAAAATAACAGTCATCTTGTTTCCTGTTCTGTAGCGATTATTCTGATTTGAGATGTGGATTTTTTAGATTTGGTACTTTATACGGTCACAGATTGGGATTGGGAGTATCTCCAAGGTGCAGTATTACCGCAGACTGGACAGTTGCGATCACGATGAGAACGACGTTTAGCAAACTCCATTCTATTAAAATCTATTGTCAGGAGTTCCGACAATAGCGGTTGACTAAACCCGGTAATCAGCTTGATTGCTTCCAACGCTGTCAAACAAGCCAAAGTCCCAGAAACAGCCCCTACAACTGAAAAACCACGCCGATCCCAATCAGGCTTTTCTGGAAACAGACAGGACAAACAAGGAGTCACACCAGGAATCATCGTGGTTAGATAAGCCTCCATCCCGTCCATAGCAGCCTCTACCATTGGCTTACGCCAACGCACACAAGCTTCATTTAACAAATTCCGCTCGGTGAAATTGTGAGGGCAGTCCAGAGCCATATCCGCCGATTGCACCAACGAATCTACATTTTCCGGGGTGATATAATCATGAATCGCTTCAATCTGCACATCAGGATTAATACCTGCCAGAGTTTCTTTGGCTTTGAATACTCTTGGTTTTCCTACCCAATCGTCAGTCATCAAAACTTGACGATTCATATCATCCTGACGCAAATCACCACCCCGGACTAGGATTAGCCGCCCAACGCCTGCTACTGCTAAGTAAAGCGCCGCCGTACCGCCTAATCCTCCCACACCAGTCACCAAAACCGTCGCTGACTTCAGGCGCTTTTGAGCCACTGCCCCAAAATTCGGGAGCATCATTTGGCGACTATAGCGTTCTAATTCGGTAGGCGTTAGGTTGATCAATTTATACCTCCTAATCAGAAGTTATTTCTGTAAGCGTGACTACATTCTTTGGCTTATCGTTAAACACCTTAAACAGCTTTTGTTCATGGGGTGTTGATTCCTGAAAAACTTGGTAAGCTTTTTGCAAAGCTAAACAATATTGAGTTAATTTGTCTTCTGCACCCAAGTCAGGAAATTTATCATCAATTTCATTCATGTATTGAGAAAACTTTTTCAATATATGAAGACGATTGACATTTACATGTTTCTGGTCATAAGGCAGTTGAAAAAAGATAAAATACTCTTCTGCATCTACAAGCCTCTTGAATTCTTCAATAGTTCGACTCATTTAGCATCCTCCATTTTTTTTAGCTGTTGCTTGAGTTCATCTAACTCTCGGTAGATTTCGTAAGTCTCAGCCGCAACATCCATAAGTGTTTTGTAATCTGTTGGTAGTCCCTCAGCTAAATCATGCAAGTCCATTTTCATTTGACCTGCTTTGCTATTTAGCTTTCTAATTTTTGCTGTGAGTTCCTCAATCGTCATTGGTGATTGGCAATTGGTAATTGGGTTATTAATTTCCCCTTGTCCCCAGTCCCCAATTCCGAAGTCTTAAATATTTCCTACTTCTGGGAAACGCTTGGCTAAATCAACGCCTTTTTTGACAAAGTTTTCTCCCTCTTCAGCTAATTTTTCTAGGGAGTCAAAACCATAACGGTGAGCATCGCGTAAAGTCCTTACAGCTAACAATAAACGACCAGAAAAGACTAATGCCCAACCAAAACCTTCATGACCTAAGTCAACTACCACGTTAGATATTAGTCCGGTTTCTTTTTCAATACTGGCTGCGACAGCACGGAAAAAGGCGTTGATCCGAGAAATAGTTGCTGGGTCTACTTCACCTTGAGCAGAAATTTCCCGTTTCTTTTGTTTAGTGACAACAAAGGGTTTCAAAATTAATTCATCAGACCAACTCCGGTAAAAACCATAGCTGTCTTGCGCCCGGATTTGTTGGACTAAACTCTTGAGAAAAGGTGAACTAATTTCTGTGTTGGTAGCAGTTCCGTTCACACTGTTATTTTCACTCATACCGTTGCTTCGTTTTCAAGTTCATCTGCAAGGTTTAATGTTTTTGGTTGTAAGGCTTTACGCAACCAGGGGGGAGGATTACCTTTAAGAGTTTTGACTAATTTAGTCAGGACTTCTTCAATTTTTTCTTCCTCTGATTTAGCCTTTACTGGAGTCACACCTTTTTTAATTAGGCGTGCAGCAGCACTCCCACCAATGGCGACAACATAAACAATTGTGCAACCATTAAGCGCCTCAAGTTTAGGTGTGATTTTATCTTCATTGCCATCTTCTTTGAGGTCGCCTTCAAATTTCAGAGTTTCTAGAAATTCATATCCATGATCGGAAATTTCATAGACATCAATTTCTTGAGCCCACCCAAAGTGAGCATTAACATGAATTCTATCTGTGGTGGTAAAGGCGATTTTCACTTTCATTAGTCCTTAGTAAAAAGATGGAATACGAAATAGGAAATAGGAAATAGGGAATAAATAAGAAGTAAAAGGTAAAAGGTAAAAATAAAAGTTGATTAATTTATTTCTGTCACCTGTCACCTGTCACCTGTCACCTGTCACCTGTTACCTATTAATTACTGATGACCAATGATTCATCATTAATGACTCTTCATGTTCTATAAAAAGGTTTCCTATACCAAATAAAAGTTCTATAGTTCCGCGATAGCCTACTTTGGTAAATAGACCATTTCCTAAGCGGTCATAGATGGGAATTCCTAAACGATAGTGGGGAATTTTGAGGCGTTTTGATATGGTATTCACATTAGAATTACCAATCAATAAATCAGAACCCACTGCTAAATCTTCCAAATCTTCCAAATCACCAATGGTAACATTTTTTACAGTAAGCCGTTCTAATAAAGGCGATCGCGTCGTTGTGACAGCAGCATGAATAGAAGCCCCCATTGACTGTAGAAACTGCACTGTAGTCCACATTAAATCCGGTTCTAAAGCCAAAGAAACCCGTTTAGCACCGAAGTAAAAATGAGTATCTAACATCGCATCTTGCAGCTGACGACGTTGACGACAATATTTTTCCGGTACGGGATTACCACTCAAAACTGATAAAGCCTGTAAAAACTCATCCACAGGTTCTAAACCAGTCAAATCGCGAAAAACTTCGTAATCTGTATTAAAACGTTCTTGGAGAATTTTTGCAGCACCACGCATACTTTCACCTAAAGCGAAAGTGAAAGCAGAACTACCCAAAGAATGGAGTTGTTTAAGAGTCGTACCACTAACAGTTACTGCGCTGTAGTCATCTTCCAAATGACCATCCAACGAAGCACCCAAATCAGGGACAAAAATCGGTTCTAGTCCAAAAGATGTCACCATCTCTCGAACTTCCTGCACATCCCCAGGAGTAAAAGCCGAACCTGGTAAAATCGTAATTTGTTGAGGTTTAATTCCTCCAGCTTTAGGAACTTCCTTCAGAATACTTTCTACAGCTACCGCAAAACCATCTTGTAACGCACCTTTAAAATCAGGAGTCGGAGCAAACACAATTGCTAAATAGTCAAGTTCTGGATGACGTTCCCGAATATCCTTCAAGAAACGTTCAATATCATCTCCTCTCGTTTCTGTTAATCCAGTCGTACACAAGCCGATAATTTCCGGTTTAGCTTTTTCCACCAAAGTGAGAATAGCTTGTTCAACATTTTCCTCACCACCCAAAATAGTAGTAACTTCAGTCATTGCTGTAGTAGCAAGAGGAATTGCTTCCCGAAAATGTCGAACCAAAACCACCTTAGCAAAAGCAGTACAACCTTGAGAACCATGAAACAAAGGCATAGTTCCCTTCAAACCCAAAAAAGCTAAAGATGCACCTAAAGCTTGACTTTGTTTGAGAGGACTAACAGTAACAGACTTATTGGGAACAGTGACAATTGCCATAAATTAATCTCAATAATCTCAAAATAATTTGTAAGGAGTCAGGAGTCAGGAGTCGAAAAAATAACTATTCCTTATTCCCTAATTACTGTCACCTGTGACCTAAAAATTACTCCCAAGGCGCAGGCTTACGAATTTGTTCCCAAATTGGACTATACAAAGCCTCATATAACTCCCGTGCCATTTCCAGCATTCCTATATAACCTGCATAGGGATGATGACGTTCTTGGTTAATATCTAAAAATGGAATTCTTGCCTTTAAAGCTGTGTACTGATTTCGACCACCAGCTATTAACATATCAGCTTTAGTTTCTCTCACTAATTTTAGCAGTTCTTGGGCATTACCCTTTTCCAACATAATGCCATCATTACCAAGTAATTTATTGATTTTGGATTTATCTTCTTCTGTACTTTTGCGTGTACTAGTAGCAACAACTTCAATTCCTAAATCCTTAGCGGCGGAAATGATTGACCAACTTTTCACACCGCCAGTATACAGAACCACCCGTTTACCCTTTAGGCGTTCTCTATAGGGAGCAAGGGCAATATCTAAAGCCGCTGTTTCATCTGCAATTAACTTTTCAGTCCGTGCTTGTAAATCAGGATCACCTAATTTAGCTGCAACAGTTCTAAGACAAATATTAATATCATTAATACCATAAAAAGACTCTTCAATGTAAGGAATACCGTAACGTTCCTCCATTTTCCGCGCCATATTTAATAAGGCGCGTGAGCAAATCATTACATTTAACTTAGCGCGGTGAGCATAACGAATTTCTTCATAACGAGCATCACCAGTGATTTTTGATAAGACGCGAATGCCTAATTTTTCAAATAAAGGCAAAACGCCCCACATTTCACCAGCAATATTGTATTCACCAATCAAATTAATATCATAAGGTGTAGTATATTCAGGTTCAGCAGTGCCAACTACATATTCTAGTAAAGCTTCACCACCAAAACGATTACCTAGATTTTTACTACCAATAAATCCCGGAGCAATTACTGGAATAACAGGAGTACCAATTTTCTCAGCCGCAACTTTACAAACTGCATCAATATCATCGCCGATTAAAGCAGTTACACAAGTAGCGTAAACAAAGATAGCAGCTGGTTTGTAGCGTTCATTAACTTCCAAAATTGCCTTATAAAGCTTTTTCTCACCACCAAAAATTACATCATTTTCACTAACATCAGTGGTAAAACCAGTCTTATAGAGCATTGGACCAGAAGAAAGACTTCCACGACTTCCCCAAGAGTTACCAGCACAAGCAATAGGTCCATGAACCAAATGAGCAGCATCAGTAATAGGTACTAATGCAATCATTGCACCATCAAAAGCGCATCCTCCTTGAGCAGCACCTGGTTGAGCTTGTTGTGTACAAGATTTGTTTTTCTTTTCTCCCTGTTTATGTTGATTATGTTTGCATCCTGATTCACTAAGTAACTCGTTAATTTTGCCTTGGGTAATTTTCATATCTCTTCTCGCGCTCAATGGAACTTGTTAATTGAAATGTGGGCAAACCTAAATAGACTTCCTGAAAAATTCCTCTTTACACAAGATTCACACAGATAAAGATTCAGAAAAGATGTCTATTTATCTGTAACTGAGTTATAATAATATCAATCCTTGATAATTGTCATTTTAAATTATTGAATACTAATGACTAATAACCGAACAGTAATGAGTAGAAACGGATTTCTAGTAAATATACTTGGTGATGTCTTCACCACATTCATCAGCCAGGTAAGATAAAGCACGAAATCGCAAAGCAACTACTTCATTATATAAAGGAATATAAAGGATTGATTTTGCATAGTGCCGGAATATGGAAACTTCACCCAGATAAATTAATATCTCGATCAAAATGACAACAGCAAGGAATTAGCTGACAAAATTTCTGGAAATGAGCGAAGCAATAGTTTTTAACTTCAATGCCATCTATCCATCGCTGTAAAGGCTTGAGAAGTTCAAAATAACCAGAACTTTATAATTAGGTGGATGGTGATTATGGTGTGGATGAGAGTGAGGAATAGATGTCATGAGAGATGCCGGAGATAACTATAAATCAGAAGTGAGAATTTGGGAATTGGGAATTAATTCCCAATCCCTATTTATTATTTGTTTGGTTGTTAGTAGTCAGTTGTGATTGTTTCTGAATGACGACTAACCACTGACACTCTTAACGAATCAAGTCGTAAGAAATATCGGTCTTACCAGGAACATTGGTGGTGCGATCGATTTCTTCAAAGACTGTGTTAACAATCCAGTTCAACAAGTTGATTACACCTTTATAACCAACGGTAGCGTAACGGTGGTAGTGGTGACGATCCATGATAGGATAGCCAATTCTTACCAAAGGTACACCACAATCACGCCACAGGTACTTACCGTAGGAGTTACCAATTAACAGGTCTACGGGTTCCGTGAACAACAAGGAGCGTAAATGCCACAGGTCTTTACCACCCCAGATTTTAGCGGACTTACCGAACACGCTAGAATCTAACAATGCTTGCAGTTCTTGTTCAAATACTTCGTTGCTATTGTGAACCAAGATGTGTACAGGTTCAGCACCCATTTCCAGCATGAAACCAACTACGCTGTAAACTAAGTCAGGATCACCATAGATAGCGAAATGCTTACCATGCAACCAAGCATGGGAGTCAGTCATAGCATCAACTGCACGACCACGTTCGATTTCCAATTCTTCAGGAATAGCCTTACCAGTCAATTCGCTGAGTTTCATCAAGAACTCGTCAGTTCCCTTGATACCCCAAGGACGAGAAACACAAACGTCTTGCTTCCATTCCTTAGCAATGTATTCACAGGTCTTTGCAGTGGAATAACCTTGAAGAGCAATAGTAGCCTTACCGTTGATGGAATCTGCTGCGTCTTCTAACTTGGTACCACCTGGGTACATATTGAATTCACCATCGCAAGGTGAGTCAACATAATCGCTGTTATCAGATAACAGGGTGTAGTCGATACCCATCAAAGAAGCAATCCGCTTGATTTCGCGGTTGTTTTCTACGTAGGTGTCAAAACCAGGGATGAAGTTGATTTTACCATTGCTCTTGGCTTTCTTCTTACCTGCAGTTAAGGTAGAAAGAATTCCCTTCATCATGTTGTCGTAACCAGTGATGTGGGAACCAACGAAGCTAGGTGTGTGAGCAAAAGGTACTGGTAAATCTTGAGGAACTGAACCAGCTTCCTTAGCGTTTCCGATGAAAGACTGTAAGTCATCACCGATAACTTCTGCCATACAGGTGGTGCAGACAGCAATCATTTTTGGCTTATAAAGCTTGTAGGAGTTGGCCAAGCCATCGATCATGTTTTGCAGACCACCGAACACAGCAGCGTCTTCAGTCATCGAAGAAGAAACGCCGGAGAATGGTTCTTTATAGTGACGGGTTAAGTGGGTACGGAAGTAAGCCACACAACCTTGAGAACCTTGAACGAAGGGAAGAGTACCTTCAAAACCTACAGCCGCAAACATAGCGCCTAGAGGTTGGCAACCTTTAGCGGGGTTAACGGTCAAAGCTTCACGAGCTAAGTTCTTTTCACGATATTCCCAGCTTTTTGTCCATTCTGCAACCCGTTCTACTTCTGCGGGGTCGTGAGCATTTTCAAACTGTCTCTTGTTTTCAAACAGTTGTCGGTATTCTGGCTGATGGAATAGCTCAACGTGATCCTTAATATTTTCTGGATTCTGTGGCATTTCTAGTACTCCAAACTTGCTGTGTGTTGTGTTTGCTGTAGGGGCGGGGTTTTTAGGTCGAGAGTGGGGAATCTGGCTCAAAATTCAGAATGCAAAATCCAAAACTTAGAATTTTTAATTTTGAATCTTGAATTCCCAACTCCCCTCTGGGGCAAAACCCCAGACTATCCCTACAGGTTTTTTGCCCCTACTATTTTTGTTCCCTAAACGGAAGCCTTAGCTTTGGCTTTAGCTTGAGCTTTTTTGTTCCAGGGAGCGCCAATTAGTCCCCAAGTTGGGCTGTTCAGTGCCAAATCCATGTCACGAGCAAAGATTGCGAATCCGTCGTAACCGTGATAAGGTCCGGAGTAATCCCAAGAGTGCATTTGACGGAAAGGAAGACCCATCTTTTGGAATACGTACTTCTCTTTCACACCAGAAGCAACTAAGTCTGGCTTTAATGCTTTTATGAATTCTTCAAATTCGTAAGCGGTAACGTCGTCATAAACGATTGTTCCATTTTCGATGTAGTTGGTAGTACGTTTATAGTCGTCATTATGAGCGAACTCATAACCAGTACCAATCATCTTCATTCCTAAATCTTGGAAAGCAGGAACAACGTGACGGGGACGTAGACCACCAACCATCATTGCAACTGTCTTACCTTCCAAACGGGGGCGATATTGCTTAACGATCGCATCCATTGTGGGTTGGTATTTAGCAATTACCTTCTCAGCGTTTTCTTGGATCTTAGAGTCAAACTTGGAAGCGATTTCGCGTAAAGATGCAGCTATCTTGGTAGGACCGAAGAAGTTATACTCAAGCCAGGGTATACCATAAGCTTCTTCCATGTGACGGCTGATGTAGTTCATCGAGCGGTAACAGTGGATGAGGTTCATCTTCACGTTGGGGGTCATCAACATTTCGTTGAATGTACCGTCACCAGACCACTGAGCAACTACGCGCAAACCGATTTCTTCCAACAGGATACGGCTGGCCCAAGCATCACCACCGATGTTATAGTCACCAATGATAGCTACGTCGTAGGGAGTACCTTCAAACTTCAATGTACCGTCTTTCTTAGCTTGATCTGCTCTGGGGAATACCCAGTCACGAATCATGTCGTTAGCGATGTGGTGTCCTAAAGACTGAGACACACCGCGGAAACCTTCGCAACGTACGGGAATAACTGGCTTACCAATGGTTTTGGATGTCTTCTTAGCTACTGCTTCGATGTCATCCCCAATTAGACCGATGGGACATTCAGATTGAATAGAAACCCCACGATTTAAGGGGAATAATACATCTAATTCTTCAATTAACTTGGTCAGTTTCTTGTCTCCACCGAACACGATGTCGCGTTCTTGGAAATCTGAGGTGAAGTGCATGGTACCAAAGGTGTCAACACCTGTTTTACCCAGGTAGTAGTTACGACGACCAGACCAAGACCAGTAACCGCAACCTACAGGACCGTGGCTGATGTGGATCATGTCCTTAATAGGACCCCAAACCACACCTTTAGAACCTGCATAAGAACAACCACGAGCGGTCATTACACCAGGAAGGGATTTGATATTAGATTTAACACCACAATCAGCCTTGCCTTCTTCGTATACGTTTAAGTGCTTCTCACGTTTTTTAGCAGCTTTTTCGGGGTAGGCTTTCAGAACTTCTTTAATTAGTTCTTTTCTTTGTTCAACGATCTTCTTGTCATCTGGAGGAGTCATTATCTCTCTCTCTTGCTCCTAAGGAAGGGGGATTGGGGATTAAGGATGGGGACTTTTGATGTCCCCTGTGGGGATTGGAGGGAAGGGAAGGTCAAAAGGAAATTATGTAGAGTTTCCCTTTTTCCTTTTCCTGATTTATAGATTTCTACTTGGCAGCAGATGCAGGCTTACCAATGATTTCAGCGTGCTTGGAATCATCCTCAAGAATACCGAATTCAACCAACAATGCTTCCAACTCATCCATTTCGATTGGGGTGGGGATGGTGAGTTTTTTGTTGTTGATGATTTTCTTCGCTAATGCGCGGTATTCATTACCCTGATCGCTATCAGGTGCATATTCGTTAACGGTCATACGACGCAATTCTGCGTGTTGAACGATGTTGTTGCGGGGTACGAAGTGAATCATTTGAGTGTTCAAACGTTCAGCCAAGGTTTCGATCAATTCGATTTCACGGTCAACCTTACGGCTGTTACAGATCAAACCACCTAAACGTACACCACCGGAGTGAGCATATTTTAAAATACCACGAGCGATGTTGTTTGCAGCGTACATCGCCATCATTTCACCAGAGGTAACGATGTAGATTTCTTGTGCTTTACCTTCACGGATAGGCATAGCAAAACCACCACATACAACGTCACCTAATACGTCGTAAGATACGAAGTCTAAGTCTGTGTAAGCACCGTTTTCTTCTAAGAAGTTAATAGCGGTGATAATACCACGACCTGCACAACCTACACCGGGTTCTGGACCACCAGACTCAACGCACTTAACACCACGGAAACCGGTCAACATTACTTCATGGAGTTCGAGGTCTTCAACAGCACCTCTTTCAGCAGCCAAGTGTAATACTGTGGTTTGAGCCTTGGAGTGAAGCATCAAACGGGTAGAGTCAGCTTTAGGGTCGCAACCTACGATCATGATGCGTTGACCCATTTCAGCCATAGCTGCTAGGGTATTTTGAGAGGTGGTAGATTTACCGATACCGCCCTTGCCGTAGAAAGCTATCTGTCTAATACTTGCGTCAGTAGTCATTGTTCGTGTTTTCCTAGAATTGGTTGATTGGGTGTCTTTCGTCTTTTGGTTCTCACGGCCAAGTTCTACGGCGGTGAGCGTGTGTAGAACGTCGCTATGGGGGCGAACGCTCTACAGAAAATTTGCTTGTGTACATGATGTTTATTGGGTTGTAAAGATTTGTTGCTTGTCAGTCGTCAGTTCTTTTTGACTAATGACTAATAATTAACTGCTTCAACGATAATTTCTTTGCTGATGCGATCGCGTAATCTTGATTCAATCGCAATCTTTAAAGTAGCTGTGCTGCTAGAACATGAACCGCAAGCACCTTGGAGAACAACTTTCACTTTATCGCCTTCTACATCATAAAGTTCAACATCTCCCCCATCGGCGATTAGAACGGGTCGGACTTCTTCATCTAATACTCTTTGAATTAAGGCAATTTTTTGTACATTAGTTAATGGTTTTTGTTGCGCTAAACTATTACCTAAACCTGAAACTTCTGTCTTAGCTTTCGCGCCATTAGTGTGGAGATTATCTTTGGCGAACTCTTGTTTAACTTCTTTTATTATATCATCAATTTTCGCTAAACAAGAACCGCATCCGCCACCAGCTTTTATATAATTTGTTACTTGTTCTGCACTGAGAAGATTATTTTGAGTGATCGCTTTTCTAATCTTAGAATTACTGATACTAAAACAAGTACAAATTAGTGTTCCTTCATCATGGTCATCATGGGCAGCTAAAGGAATGCCTCTATAATTAGAGATAGCAGCTTCTAGAGCTTCCTGACCCATAACAGAACAGTGCATTTTTGCTTCAGGTAAACCACCTAAATATGCAGCGATTTGTTTATTGGTGACTTTCAAAGCCTCATCTACAGTCAATCCTTTAACCATTTCAGTTAAAGCACTAGAAGAAGCTATCGCACTAGTACAGCCAAAAGTTTGAAAACGAGCATCGAGAATCTTATCAGATGCAACTTCCACTTTCAAATGCAATCTGAGAGCATCACCGCAAGCAATACTGCCTACCTCTCCAGTTGCAACCTTGACACCAGGTTCATTTGTTTCTTCAATTGCACCTTGGTTTTTAGGATCGTAAAACAACTCTAATACTTTATCTGTGTAGTCCCACATAGTTCATTGTAGATTTTGGATTTTAGATTTCTGTTCTTAGATTCATGATTGAGTAGGGGATTTGAGGGTATTAGGTAGGTTGAGAGTTTTCCCAGCACCCAGTCCCTAATCCCCAGTCCCCAATCTACCGATTTACTAAGGTATGCTCTTGCTGTTGTAACCAACCCGCTTCATCATTGTTGAAGGGAGATAAAGCGCGGAGACGTTCAACAATTTCTGGCATGATTGCAATTACTTGCTCAATTTCTGCTTCGGTGGTGTAGCGACAAAGACTGAAGCGAATTGAACCATGTAAAGTAGTGTAAGGCAAACCCATTGCTCTTAAAACATGGGAGGGTTCAAGTGAACCAGAAGTACAAGCAGAACCAGAGGAAGCACAAATACCGTGTTTATTCAGAAGTAGGAGAATTGCTTCACCTTCGATATATTTGAAACCGATGTTGCTAGTATTTGGTAATCTATTTTTCACATCACCATTTACTACACAATCGGGAATTTTAGCAAGTAAAGTTTGTTCGAGGCGATCGCGCAATTTTCTTTCTCTCTTAGTCGCCTCTTCCAAGAGTAGCATTTCCAGTTCCGCTGCCTTACCTAAAGCGATAATTCCGGGAACATTTTCTGTACCTGCTCTCCGTCCTCTTTCTTGATGTCCACCTATTAATAAGGGACGGAATCTTACACCACGTTTCACATACAAAGCACCAATACCTTTGGGCGCATGAATTTTGTGACCAGAGATAGTTAACATATCTATAGTGCTGGTTTTCATGTTCAAGGGTACTTTACCTACCGCTTGTACTGCATCAACGTGAAAGATTGCTCCATATTCTTTAACTCTAGCACCAATCTCTTCAATTGGAAAAATAGTGCCGATTTCATTATTGGCATACATCACTGTCACTAAAGCAGTGTTGCCAGTTAGAGAAGCTTCTAACTCATTCAAGTATATTTGTCCCTTATCATTAACTGACAAATAGGTAACTTGATAACCTTGAGTTTCTAATTGTTTGCAGACATTTAAAACTGCGGGATGTTCTACTTGGGAAGTAATGATATGACGTTTTTCTGGTTGAGCTAATAAAGCAGCACGAATAGCTGCATTATCACCTTCAGTTCCACTGCTAGTAAAGACTATTTCCGATTCTTCAGCACCGATTAAAGCTGCAGTTTGTTCTCTAGCTACCTTCACACTTTTAGCTAATTGCCCACCAAAGGTGTGCATACTAGAAGGATTACCGTAATAGTCAGTCAGAAAAGGCATCATTGCCTCAATCACCTGGGGAGCTACCTTAGTGGTAGCATTATTATCCAGATAGATGCAATCTTTTAGCATAGTTTCCATATTAATTATTTAGCATAGTTTCCATATTAATTATGAAGTATTAAGGGATTGGTAATGGGTAATTGGTACTTGGTAATAAAAACCTCGCCCCAATCCCCAGTCCCCAGTCCCTAGTTACCTAAACAACTACTTGACTCTTTTGCAATTGTTCCGAAAACTTTTGGGAATAAGTGTTATACCAACACTCCCAATAATCTTGTTTATTTGTTAACTTGGCAATGACGCGGTTGTATTTAAAAAACCAACCTTCCCAATAATCACTAGGTTCTTTAACGCAACCATCAACAGTAGGACAAACGGCTTTACATTGAGGTACAGTGTATATGCCCCCAGCGCAGTTTGTGCAAAGTTCAGAATCAATGGAGTGATTACCATCTAGGATTTTCACTGCACCAGTAGGACATACAGACAAACAACGCTTGCAGGAAATACACGCTGCGGTAATTTTGTAAGCCATGATTATTCTCCTAGGTGGGGATTGGTGATTGGAGATTGGGTATTGGAGATTGGGTATTGGGTATTGGGAAGAGTTTTTTTCCTATTCCCCAATCCCTAATTCCCCAGTCCCTAATCCCCAGTCCCTACATACTGGTGGTAAAATTCAAGTGCGACTTTTTCAATTACGTCGTAAGTTTCCACAGTCTTTATCCCTGCTGCTTCTAATTTCTCTTTGGGACAGTTACCAATTTTGGCAACTAAGACTGCTTTACAATCTGCGATCGCTTTCATTATATTTTCTGCGGTCGCTTCTTCACCGTATCCACCTTGACAATATTGGTCGATTTTGCGATGACTGATAAAGCGCACTTCATTACCATCAACTTCGTACACTTGAAATTCCTTCACATGACCGAAGTGTTGATTAACTAATCCACCACCTTTAGTCGCTACAGCAACTAAAATTTTCGGACTGTTGGCAACTTTCTTACCAGTTTGTACCTTGGCTTTTGCTAGTTTAATTTCTTCTCTAAATTTCTCAATGCCCTCATGAACTTCCTGGCGTGTTTCCAGGTTATATTCTGGAGACATTTCCAAGAATTTCTCTTTGGTAAATTCCTGGCTGCGGTCTTCTCCTAATAATCCTACCGCATCTGCTCGGCACTGGCGACAGTGACGCATCATTTTCATGTTACCAGAACAGTTATCTTGAACTTCCTTGAGTTCTTTTCCTGTTGGACCACGTTGACCAGTTAAACCGAAATGTGTCCCATGTTCTGGTGCAGAAATTAGCGGCATGATGTTGTGTAAGAATGCACCATTCTCACGAATCATTTTGTTAACTTCCACCAAGTGATTATCATTAATTCCGGGAATCATCACAGAATTAACTTTACACAAAATGTCAGCTTCTTTTAAAGCTTGCAGTCCTTCCAACTGCCTTTCTAGCAGAATCTTTGCACCTTCCACACCTTTATAACGTTTGCGTTTGTAATGAACCCAAGCATAAATTTGTGCGCCGATTTCTGGATCAATGGTGTTAAGGGTGATAGTAACGTGATCTATATTTAATTGTTTGATGCGATCAATATATTCTGGTAGCATCAAACCGTTAGTTGATAAGCAAAGCTTAATATCTGGTGCTTTATCTGCAATCAACTCAAAGGTACGGAATGTTTTTTCAGGATTTGCCAAAGGATCACCAGGACCTGCAACTCCCAACACTGTCATTTGGGGAATTTTACCTGCAATTACCAACACTTTATGTGCGGCTTCTTCAGGTGTGAGTAACTCACTCACTACTCCAGGTCGGCTTTCGTTAGCACAGTCATACTTGCGGTTACAATAGTTGCATTGAATGTTACATGCTGGTGCAACTGCAACGTGCATCCGTGCATAATGGTGATGTGCTTCTTCACTATAGCAAGGGTGTTTGGCAATGCGTTCTTTGAGCTTTTCGTCCATTTCTAGAGCTGTGCTGCTGTCGCAACCACAACCACCTGATTTGGCTTGCTTGATATTGAGTTCCTGTTCGGAGGAGGTGAGGAGTCCTGTAGCCGGTAGTGTCATTGAATTTCGCAAAGGTCGGTGGACTAGATAGCCACTGTGGGAGATGCCGTTGCTACTTCCAATGCCTATGAACTGAAGTGGCGTCTTATACTTGCCTCCCAATGATAGCAAATTTGGATAATTTTGGATAATTTTAGTCAGATTTGCAATGTTGGTAACAGCCTATTTTTGATAAAAACGCTTTTAATCCAAAATCTAAAATCTGTCTTGGAAAGTTATGATCGCAGGTTTCCTCCGCTCAGACTTTCCACAAAATCCAAAATTAATACAAGGGTGGGCAGTAAATCTTTGGGGTTCGGCTGGTCTGTGTCAATATTTGGGTCTTGGGTAGATTTTGTGTATACAGCCGCGACTTCTATTCACTTCAGGCATGGTGCTATCTCATCCCTCCACTCACTTTAAGCTTCTAACTTTGTTAAGGAGCTTTAAGTAATTGGCGATAAATGATTTATAGCAGCCCTTTTTAGATAGGTGACTGGTTGATCTGGGATAGGATTTATTGGATTTATTACGTTTGTACTCAGATTGAGAAACCCCAATATTTTCAGGATTACAAAAATTAAATAATCTTTTTTCGGGTAGAGGTTCTAGTATTTTTCAGTTAGGGTACGAGTATTTATGGAATGGGGTTCAGGATTTATTTGTACTCAGTCAAAACCCAATATCTATAAGGATTTGGGTAAGATTTTGATTGATTTTACTATATATTCATCATGTACTCAAACACTCCGCAAATCCTGCCAAAGACAATAATTTACAAGGATTTGAGGTGGAAAAACTGGAGTAGGATAAGCCGTACTACTCCAGATACGTGCGAAATTCAATTCTGTATACAACATATCATTTTTTTGGGGTAAAAATACAGTTTATATTCTTTTAAGTTTTCAATGATTAATAATCCAAATTGCACTTCTAATCCATGTTGAATCAGTATTATGGCTTTAATAAAAGCATAACTCTTAATGCAGATTATTTGCAAGTAATTTATTTTTTATAGCTTTTTTGTTGGTTCTCATGTTCTTAAAGCTGTTGAAGAATAAGAAATAATATCAAATTAAGAAATAGTGAACTTAAGAAATAGTGAACAGGGAAAGAAATTAATCGTACTGAACATTCAGCGATCACCTATGGCTTACGCCACGCTACGTTATCGGCGGTGCGCTACACTGTAATTATGGCGAACAAACATAGTGTACAAAAACAGGGGTGGAGCCATGAAAGCTATTGTGATCCGTCGTTATGGTTCTGCGGATGTGCTGCATTTGCAAGAGGTGGAACAACCAAAAATCAAGCCTGATCAGTTACTTGTAAAAGTTCATGCTAGTAGTGTTAATCCCATTGACTGGAAAACCCGTAAGGGGATGTTAAGTATTTTGACCGGGAATAAATTCCCGCTAATTCTGGGTTTTGATGTGGCTGGGGAAGTCGTCGCAATTGGTTCACAAGTGACGCGCTTCAAAGAAGGAGATGCTATTTATGGCACCACCAGCTTTCCTGGAGGCGCTTATGCAGAATTTGCCGCAATTCTAGAAAATTTAGCGGCTCCCAAACCCAATAACTTGAGTTATGCAGAAGCAGCCACCATACCATTAGCTGCGCTAACTGCTCTACAAGCCCTGCGAGACTTGGGCAACATCAAATCAGGTCAGAATGTATTGGTTAATGGTGCTTCAGGCGGTGTGGGCATTTTTGCGGTGCAAATTGCTAAGGCATTGGGGGCTCAAGTGACTGGTGTTTGCAGTTCTAAAAATTTGGATTTGGTCAAATCTCTGAATGCAGATTTTGTTATTGATTATACGCATCAGGACTTTACAGAAGGTAATGTGCAGTACGATATTATATTTGATGCAGTTGCTAAACGAGCATTTTCTAAGTGCCGAAAAGTTTTAAAGGCAAATGGGGTTTATGTTTCTACCCTTCCTACACCGGAAGTAATTGTACAGGGTTTTTTAACTATGTTCCTTCCTGGTCAAAAAGTGAAATTTGTGTTAGAGAAGCCTAATAGTCAAGATCTGCTTTATTTAAAAGAGTTAATTGAAACAGGTAAAATGCTAACAGTGATTGATCGCACATATCCTCTGGAAGAATTAGCGGCTGCTCATGAGTATAGCGAAGGTGAGCGCACAGTAGGTAAAATTGCGATCGCACTGAGTTAGGATTTCGATTTGATATCAAATCCGTTTTCATATATCTGCTAATTGGTAACTGGTAATTCGGTAGAGGACAAAATTTATGATTTCTAATGAGGCGGACTTGGTATGATTTGTGAAGAATAGACATCCTCAATGTTGAGATGACAAATTGTAAGAATTCAGGAGTCACGAACAACTTTTTCAGCAAGCTCTAGGTATTTTTAGCATTAGCTTGAAAAAGCTGACTGCTTATGGCTGTTCGCGTAGCGTGCCGTTAGGTATTAGCAGAATGCTTATCACAAATTTTATAAATTTTTCAAAAAGTTATCTTGTTACTGAGAACAAATTGAAAATTTTTAGTTAACCTATAAAAAATACTACTCAAAATCATTAAACGGCTTATGCACAGGTTATTATCTGGACCGTTGACGACAGAAAAACTAACGGTTAAGATTGCGGGTTTACCTGCATCATTACAAGGTAAAAAACTGGTGCAGATGTCAGATTTTCATTACGATGGTTTGCCATTCTCAGATAAAATGCTAGAAAGAGTGATCGCCATCTGTAACGAAGCACAACCAGATTTAGTTATATTAACTGGTGACTATGTAACCACAACTCCAGAACCTATTCATCACCTCGCAAAACATTTCAACAATTTAGAAAGCAATTGTGGGATTTATGCTGTACTTGGCAACCATGATATATGTTATGGAAATTCCAAATCACAAATTACAACAGGACTAGAAAATATTGGTATTAATGTCCTGTGGAGTCAAATCGCTTATCCACTAGGAAATGAATTACCGTTGGTAGGATTAACAGACTTTTTCTCCAAAGAATTTAATCCCGCACGAGTCATGAACCAGGTATATAATAATATACCACGTCTAGTTTTATCTCATAATCCAGATACAGCTAAAATATTGAAGACATGGCGCGTAGATTTACAATTATCTGGCCATACTCATGGAGGACAAATTATCATTCCTGGACTTGGACCTGGGTTAGTTACTTACAATAAAGTAGTGGAAAAAATACCGATTAAATTACGTCGGTGAGTACCATTGCTGAGAAAAAATTACTTTGTAGTCCCACATTGGTAATGCTCACAAGGGTTACATCAATTAGGCAAAAATCAACTATATGTAAATAGGGGTTTAGGAACTTATCTCCCAGGACGTTTCTTTTGTCCACCAGAAGTTACAATCATGACTTTAATGAGTTAATCATTTCCTCCATTCCCTACCATGATTAAAATCGCTGTAAATTACGACAGATAGAAGTCAGTAAAATACAGCGATTTATTGGTGAAATAATAATGCAATAAAATGGGTTAATCTGAATTAACGACATCAACTAAATCAACTAAGGTGGACAAACTTTGTAATCTACCAATCAGAATTGTAGATCCTTCATTCCAAACTAGGCAGGCATTTCTGGCTGTGCGTTCAAAAACCTCCAATAACAACTAAATGAAATCAAGGCGAAAGCACTAGGAAGCCACAACCTAACAGTGATTACGATAACATTAGAGCAGGAGGCCCAAGCTCTAAGTCAGGTGTTTGTAAGAAAGTTTTTTCTGAAACTTTTAACCTTTCTGTACCTTGCTTTTAATCTGTCATTAATTTTTTTCTCTGTGCAGTATTTTACTAAACTTGAATTTTGTTAACCTATTGCAATAATTGTGAAATCTTTCTTAATCTTATCGCTATTTATTCCTATTTTTGCAGTATCTCTGAATGCAATTTGGTATTAACTACCACCACTAGCAACGCCACTAGTGCGACGGGGATCAGCCGCCGCTGATAAACCAAGAAACCAAGTTGAGGATGCCACAGAGTAGCCTCAACTCCCCCAAAATACTATAGAACATTTGGGGAAACGATGGGTGATAAGTCTTTCTATTTTTTGAATGGGAATACCTGCTTCAATGACTATAGAACCCATTTGGGATCTATGAAGTAGCTAATCTTCGGAGCATAAGTATGACAAAAAAGAGATGAATCTTAGTCGTCGCATTTTCCAAAGTTCTTTCAAAATTTTTGACCAAGCTTTTACAGCGTTCCATCCAAGCATTACTTCTTTCAATTACCCATCTGGCTTGAACTGGAACAAAACCAGACTTCCCTTGCTTGGCTTTTTCCTCCTGGGATGGTTTAGGAGACAATTAAAATTGAATTTCACTCATGATTTCTGGATCAACCAAGACTAACTCTGCTTCTAGTTTGTCAGGATGATAACCGTTGTCTAAAAGAATTGTCATTTTAGGCAGTTCCACAGGTTTTGATTTGAAGAAGTCGATATGAATTGTCAACATCTCAATCAGCCCTTGGTCATCAGAAATATTAGCCTGAGTACAGTGAGTAGAAAAGGGAAAGCCGAGAATATCTACTGCCAGATGCCTTTTGATAGCGTTCGTGGAGTTATAAAAACAAAACACCTTGGTCTGAACTATCTAGAATTATTTATCCTTTGCTGCTTCAATTTCAGATCCGATGCAGTGATAGCATAAAATTAGTTGAGGTTAATGCCGAGCAAAATTTGAAACTATCTAGTACTTATAGGCTTAAGTCCCTACCAACCTTATTACTAATTGAAAATGGTATTGTTAAGGAGCGTTTAGAAGGGTTTAGGTCACGAGACGATTTAGGTCTGGTACTAGAAAACATTCAACTCAATTATAACAGTATTTACCAAAAAAAATGGATACGCTAAAGATTACAGGTCAAAATTACAGGATCATAGGATCTTGAGTTTGTAAAGTTGCAAGAGTACCTAGTAATTGTGTTAATTCCGTGATTAAGTACCTGAGCAAAATTAATTGGATTTTTTTGGAAAAAATAAAAATCTCTGTAGTGTTTATCTGTTACCTGTTACCTGTTGCCTCTGCCAAATGCAAAATTTATTTTGCACGACTACTTAATCGTCTATTGAAGGTTGAATGTGATTTACTTTTTACAGCCATCTGAATTATTTCACCTCTAATTAACTCAACTCGCTCATCTTCTCTAAAAAAGCCGAGTTTCGCTACACGGTGATATTCAGCTTCAGCTATAGTGAAGCGTTTAGCAGTAACTACCGACGTAAAAGTTACCGAAAAATTGGGTTTAGAGCAAGTGAATTTCTGTAAACCATGAGCAGCAATCCCCGACGTAGAATGTCGGGGAATATGTCAACCTACGGACGTGAATAAATACTACTTAATTGCAGCCCTTAATGTTGTGAGAGTTTTACCAATTGCCACAAAGTTTGAGTTGTGTGAAAGTTTCTGAAGAGTTGCTGGATCGGTTTCTAGAACAATCTTGTTGTAGATATTAATAGTTTCGTTCAGTTTGTCAGCGTTAACAGTTACTGCTTCATTAGTCTCAGCGATAGTTAAACCAGCTTTTGACGCTTTAATACTGGCTACTAGCCGTGCTTGTGATGACTCAAGTGAAGGAAGACTGGACCTAGTATAAGAACGGGGGAATTTGATAATCTGAGATGCTGCATCTGTTAATTCTTTTGCTAATTGTGGAGAAAGCCCATTTGAAATTAAGGATGCTTGCAGTCTATTAGTGTTAATCGGTAAGAATATACCAGCACGACCACTAGCAAGTATACCAGCAGCAGCATTATTCAACTCACGTACAGCCGTAGGTGAAAGGTCAATACGTAGAGAAGCATCCGCCGCTTTTGTGACAATGACATTAGGCGTAGCTCCGCTTGCAGATCCCGCTACGCCTTTACTGGGTGATGAAACAGGGTTATTATTTGAGCCAGTGTTTCCACCTCCACTCCCAGAACCTGCTGTACCTTTACTGGGTGATGAAATAACTGTACCACCAGAGCCAGTGTTTCCACCTCCACTTGCAGAACCTGCTGTACCTTTACTTGGTGAATTAGTTTGAGCTTGATTTGTTAACTGCCAAGTAAACGAGATTAAAGGTGTCAGAAGGAGGGCAATAACAAATGTTCTGATTTTCAACATGGTTATTCTCTAAATTGTAAATGTTGAAGCGTTTATTTAGGCAGGAAATTGAAACCATAGCCCACTGTCATAACAAATACAGTACCGCCTGCACTGTTATCCGTGAGATCAGCACCTTGGAGAGTAATAGTCAAAGGAATGGTAGGTACAGGGACTAATGAAATCCCGGCATTTAAACCGACTCCACTCCAACCCAGACCTATACCTAATTGGCGATGAACTTGCAGACCCATTCCTACAAATATACCCGTACTCTCATTACCTTGTCGGAAGTCGCCACCGCCTGCTCCTATAGAAAAGGAGATGGCCATTGGACTGACAAGATTGTTAGCCTGTAAAAGAGAATATGTGGTGAGTACACCATAGGGACTGGAAGGTCTAATACCTTCATTACCGTACTGGGCAAATGTATTCCAGCCACCAGCTACAGCAACTTGAGTGTTGCCTTGAGCATAGACAACGCGGTGAGCTTTGAAGTCAAAAGTGCCGTTATAACCGAAGTTTTTTATACTACCGTTGTTGAAGGTGAATTCCAAACCAATCAGGTTGTAGGCATCTCCTAAACCAAAACCTGCACTCATACTTGCGTCTGGGTCTCCATTCCTACTTTTACCTGCTGTAGCGCCCGATCCTACTACAAATAAGTCACCCCAGTCCGCCCCGAAAGCACTCGGAGCGCCAAAACTGAGTCCAGGTTTATAGGTGCGCTTAGGTGGAGGAGTTATTTTAACAAGGGGTTCAATTAATAAATCCTGCTGTGATTTATTAACATCTAATTTATCACCCGCACTAGTTGAGGCATCTATCTGTTGAGTGATACTCTGGGGCTGAGTAGGAGAAAGTTTCTTGGCTTTACCAAAGGTATCACCCACGCTGGTTGAGGTATCTATCTGTTCGGTGATAGTCTGTGGTTTTTTGATCTGAATCAAAGGTTGATTAAGTTCAACAGCTAGCTGTTGGGATTTTTGGCTGATCTCTTCAGTTGATTTTGTCTTTTGCTCAGTCGCTAATTCCTTGCTTGCGGCATCAGTAACTGATCTATCAACCGCAGATGCAGATCTAATGGCAACAGATGTAGACACGAAAAGGTAACCAAATAGATTTATTCCCATAAACAGCAGCCAATTAGCGGAAATTACATTGGCAAATTGGCATTTAGTCAAAGTTATAGTCCTCACACTCTTATGCACTTAAATTATTCAAATAAGAGGATGTTTTGAAAGTACCGAAAGGTAGAATTTACCGTTATTTTTGGGATTAGATACAACGGTAAATCAAGGTTTAATCCATATACCTATAGGAGTGATTGTGCTAATTTTGATAGTAAAAGACCCTTTTAAAATATCCTATAATATAACATTTATACAGACCTTAATTAAACAGTTCCGGAAAAGAATATAAAGACGGAAATTTCTACATGAAGGATGTCTGTAGAATGGTTATATAAAACACATATTCATTTTCTATCAGATATCTATTGTGTAGATTATGTAAAGTAGATTTTATGCTCATAAAGTACTGTTATTTTCTAATATAAGCCTCGTCATTATGAGCTTTTATACACTATATTTCCACTTTTAAGACATCCTTTTAAATGGTTTTCTAACAAAGAGGCGATTGCATCTGGATGATTTTTTTTGTACTGCTTTTTACCCAATATCAAAACACAATTGGGTGCGCTGCTACAACGTTTTTGACAGTCGGTATGTTCAATTTTTACTTTGTCCAACAAACCGCGATCGCACAGGGTTTTTTCTAACTTTGATAATAACCCCTTACCACCTCGTTTAATACAACCGGATTTTTGACAGACCATAATCTTGGCTGTAGTTTCTGGTAGATGATTATGAATCGGACAAAAACCAACTGCTTGCACTCGATAAGCTGTGAGTTTCAGTTTACTTGTCCGTGGGTTGAATTTACTGATAGCACTAACGCGAATTTGTTCACCAGGCACTAAAGTAGAAACCAGGGAACAACGCAAATCTTTATGTAATTTTATTTTTACATCTCCTGAAGGAATTGCCAACTGCAAATGTTTATATTTTTCTGGTTTATCACCAATAAATCCTAAAAACTGTCCTTCCAAATTCAATTCCGATAAGGTCTGGTACTTTTCACCCATATTGATAACTCAAATTTGAGATAGAAAATAATCAACCCCACGTTCCCGGGGTAATGTTGCTGATATAAAGGAAGAAGGAAGAGGAAAAATATATTTTTGATATTTTCACCTATTACCTTCTATCTTTACTAATTTGTGATAATTTTAGGCGAGGCGTTTAGCTTCTACTGTTAGGGGTAAACTTTCCTTAGTCGGAATTTCACTAACTTCTAATTCCCAACCATTAGCTAAAGTGAGAACTTTACCTGCATCACTATCTGTTTGTTTAACAACTTCTTCTTCTAGGTCTTTTTTAGCGACATAGACAACCAATGTTCCAGCATTATTCATCCGTAGCATTACTTTCATTTTTTTCCTCAGCAGATTCTAGTTCTCTTTTCCGACAACCGATGATGTACCCTGTATCTAAGAAATGCACGGCATATATATAGTAAGCTTGCAAAAAAGTTCCTATACTTGCCACATAACCAACGTCTCCAATTCTTGCTAATACTTCACCAATTTCTCTACCGCCAAAAGTACCATCGTTTTTGATTAGTTTCTTAACTCGGACTTTTTGACCAATTTCAAAAACTGGTTGTGAGTTAAGTTCTATTTCATCGCGTTGCATGGGAATACCTCTGTTCACTTACTAAATTCAATAACTCTTCTGTGGTGAGACTGCGTTTTTTCAGTGTTGATTGTAAGCGCACTGCATCTAATACAGACTGGGTTTCTTCTGAGTTTAAGAAGATCCCGTACTGTTCTAACAAGTTAGATAATAAATGCCTTCCAGAATGTTTGCCTACTACTAAACGACGTTCCGAACCTACTTCTTCTGGTGAAAATGGTTCATATGTTTCTGGGTTTTTGAGTACACCATGAGCATGAATTCCAGACTCGTGAGCAAAGGTATTTTCACCAACAATTGCTTTCCAAGGTGGGACGTTTGCACCTGATGCAGCAGCAACTAATTGAGATAGTCCTAATAAATGTCGAGTGTCAATTCCTAAATCAACACCGTAGATACATTTTATTGCCATGACAACTTCTTCTAAAGCTGCATTTCCTGCTCTTTCACCTAAACCATTAACGGTGGTATTAACAGAAGTTGCTCCGGCTTTAATACCGGCAATAGCGTTGGCAGTTGCTAGTCCAAAATCATTATGGGTGTGAATCTCTACAGGAATTGATAAAGTAGATACTAATCGCTTAACTTTGAGGTGAGTTCCAAAGGGATCAAGAACTCCAACTGTATCGCAAAAACGAAATCTTGACGCACCCCATTCTTGAGCGTATAATGCAACATCTTCGAGGAAGTTTTCATCAGATCTAGAAGAATCTTCTCCTCCTACTGCAACCCAAAGACCATTATCAACTGCGAAGCTAATACAGTCTTTGAGTCTTTGTAAACTTACTCTCCATTGACCATGAAATTTAGCAGCAATTTGTATACCAGAAACGGGAATAGCAATATGTATTCTTTCTAATCCACAGGCAATAGAAGCTTTAATATCTGAGATAACAGCGCGGTTCCAACCTAGTAATTTAGCATCTAAATCTAAGTCAGCAATTGCTTGAATTGCACGAATTTCTTCTTCTCCCATTGCGGGTATACCGACTTCTAATTCGGGAACACCAATGGCATCAAGAAATTGTGCAATCGCTACTTTTTCTTCTAAGTTAAAAGCAACACCTGCTGCTTGTTCTCCATCACGCAATGTAGTATCATTAATAATGATTTGACTCATCTCAAACATTCCTCTAGCCGAGTTTTTACTAATACCCTTTAACGCTACAATTTCTATTAATGAAAGATTTGAAACAAATATTAAAAGTTTTCAAATAAATGCTAAAAATATCACCAGTTAATAAACACACTTGACAATATTTAATTATTGCTCAAGAACTCCCAGCATATCTGTATGGCAGAAAACCAAATTTTGGTATAATTTACAAAGTCTTCTTTCTTTCATGATTTGGATTCTCTACAAATAGGCAGTAGCTAATATAGCTATTCGCAAGTCCCGTGAATAATAAGATACTCAGTCCAGCAATTAAACTAGCAATCATAGTAGCAACCTCAACTTTTTAGAATAATTGTTAGGTGGTATAAGCAATTTATATCTCACAAATAGTCGCTTCACGTCTAAGTGAATAAATTTTCACTGAGATCTAAAGCTAGATGAAGAACTTATTCCATAAGCATTTTTAATTTTGAATATTGAATTTTCAATTGTTTAAGCGTGTTCTGCTAACCAATCAAAAATCTTTTCTAATTGTTCTAAATTAATGAAGCCATACTGCCAAAGTAGCATAGGGATGGGTCCTTTATCTAATTCGCGGTGTCGCAAAGCAACAGCAATATCCGCTTTTGAAAGTTCCAGTTCATTATGCAAAAATTGAAGTAACTGTTTATCGCTGTTCCGGTTTACCATAATCTGACGTTGAAAATACCAAACTAGACAAAATTACAAAATGCTAACCCCAAGGATACTTAATAACTTCACTCTGTTTAGGAATAAAATATGTCAGAGAAGTCTGAGATTTAGCAGAGTGAGTGAAACCTAAGCTTAGGTTAATTTCCTACAATCAGCAAGCTCATTTGTGAGTGAACAATAACTTCGAGTTTTTATGAGGATAAATCATGCTTGCATCATCAATTCTGATATCATATTGTATTGGTGAGACATTTTTTCAGTTGGCAATTATCTTCATTAATGCCAATTTAAGATTGTGGATGTTGTATTTAAATTGGAGATGATTTAACTGTGACACCAACAACCTTCTAACCATTCCACCAACTCACAACGAGAAGCTAAAAATTGCATGACTGTACTGCGGACAAGAATTGCTTCTTGCAAACTATTGACTTGTACTCGCAAAGAACCATCTGGAGGACAGGAACAAGTAATCATTAATTCTTGCAAACGGTGATGAATTTGCCATCTATCACTTAAAGGAATCTGCAAAACTTGTTCACCAAGTGACAACATAATTCAACTATCCTCATCCTGGTGTTGATTTTTTAGGGTTTGTAGTTGTTCTTCAAGCTTCTCAATTCGGGAAACCAAGGAACGAATTATTCCTGCTTCTATATCAGGTAACTTGTCATGTTCTAGGGGAGAAAGACCTTTCCTTTGTTTATGGGAAATAATGCGGCCAGGAATACCCACAACGGTAGAGTCTGGAGGAACATCACGTAGCACAATTGAACCTGCACCTATACGCACGTGATCGCTAATTTGAATATTTCCCAAAACCTTCGCACCGGCACCCAAAATAACATTATTACCTAAAGTTGGATGACGTTGACCGGTTTCTTTCCCAGTTCCACCTAGAGTTACACCTTGATAAATAAGTGCATAATCTCCCACAATGGCAGTTTCGCCAATCACAACACCCATGCCATGATCGATAAATACACCTTTACCAATTTCCGCACCTGGATGAATTTCAATCCCGGTTAAAAACCTTCCCAAGTGGGAAATTAAACGGGGAATAAAACCCAGTTTACAGATGTGTAACCAGTGCGCGAGACGATGTAAACAAAGAGCATGAAATCCAGGGTAACAAAAGATAACCTCTAACCAACTACGTGCTGCTGGATCACGCTTAAAAATGATCCGAAAATCACTCATTAATGGCTCAAAAAAACCGCCAGGACGTTGATTTTGCCGCGAGTCTGTAATTGCAGTTTGGGTTTGACTGGTACTCTCTAAAGACTGTTGCATCGGTACTGTCTGGTTAAAAGAGCCATGTTGTATTTTTCTGCTTATATCAGGTGACGCGAAAGGAGACAAAACAGCAGATACCGATTGGATCTATTGAATATATTACGATTGTACTCAATAGGTTTAAACCCCTATTGTACACAAGTTTAAATTTTTTGTTGGGGTAGGGGTACTAGTTTTTTATCACAGGGGTACTGGTATTTTTGGGGTAGGGTTTGAGATTTTTTGTACTCAAGATAAATCTATGTTGCTTATGAGACTTTCAGCAATTTAAGCAAGATATTTTGAGATATATTAAGTTGTAATCTTATGCTAAGAAACGTCACCTTTATGACAAGAAATATAGGTTTTATGTATTTGCTGCTACTATTATTAGAGTAGAGTTTTGGTAGCCAAAAACCCGATTTCTTTATTTTGTTTTAGGATTTGTTTGCTTTATGTGCGAATACAAAATAAAAATACGGAGAGTAAAAGTTTGGAAATTATAGAGTTTATCTAGGTGCTTATGGTTTAAGCTAAAAAATGACGAACACCACAAGACTTATGCTAAAAACAGTCGAAGGTATTTATCGAGACAGACAGATTAAATTTACCGAACTTCCCAAAGATGTGAACAATAGATAACTTTTTTTTTCGTACTGCTGAGGTAACTATGCAATCTCCTATCCTCACCAACCTATTAGACCATTTTCTTCAGCAACCCAATATTGAAGCCTCTCCTTCTTGGGATTTGAGGGGCGATAAAGAACCTAAGGAGCTTCCTGTATAATGGTTATATGGTTTAGACCCTACTGATGAAATGTCCACTTATTGCGAATAAAATTGATGAGTTGTTCCATTAACAAGACCATTCTCTTCCTATCTTCAGGGTTTATGCTGACGTAGCCGCCTGATGACTCCACAGTTAATTGTCAATAAGCACCGTTTTTTTATCAATTTTTTCAAGGGATCTATCACGTAAAACCTCTGTCCTGTGATGGTTTCACCTTCCTTGTCGCCCCCTCAATGGACGGTGTTTATCCAGGGACAAGCCCAGCAAAAACCCATGCCAACGCTGTTTCATTCCCGCCTCCAACCTAACCATGTTAACGCCATCAATAGCCAAACTACCGCCTAAGAAGCTATGCAAGAACTCCAGTGTATCGTACCTCCCATGTCTCCCTTACCTGATATTGCTGTTGTTAAGAGCGAGCGTCTTTCTGATGAAGATGGACTGTTACAAGGTTTCACCGGACTGGTTAATTGAAATTCGCTCCCCCGACCAAAGCACCTTAGATATACAACACAAAATCCTGCACTGCTTAAGTAAAGGAACAGAGCTTGCTTGGCGCATTGATATTCAGCGAAAGCAAATCTGGGTTTGGGAAAATAAAGAGTTACCACTCGTTTATGCCGATAATGATACACGCCCCACCCTTGACAACATCTCAGAATTGACTGTCGCAACCATGATGGCAATGACTCAGCAACGATAATTTATTAAAAGATTTATTAACAAGTGCGATCTCTTCCACTTCACCCAGAGGAAACGCATCTAAATTTTATGCTTATCTGGCTCAATTGTAATAATATCTTGATAAATCATGTTATTTAATCTCTCTAACTCTATAGCATTTTAACATCTTTTTCTAGAGGTTAGAGATATAATAACTCTATAGTCAGTCAGTAGGTCGTGTTCTGCTTTGGGATAAAGCCCCATAATCTCAAAGTCAGAAACATTCCACAAGTAAATTATTTTGTCCTAGCAAATCTAATCTGAGTTTCAGTAAATACTACAAAACGATCTACTAATTGTTCGATATATTGCTCCAATACCTGTTGTAAAACTTAGGTTTTATTGGTAGAACGTTCATTTCCCAAACGCAGAAGAATCACACCCCGATGTGGATGCTGATCCCGATAAACTTTCTCGCCAAAATCTTTGTCGCTACTAATCAAAATCCAATTCTCATCAAAAGCCTTTTGAATAATTGTATCATCATCTATTCCCCCTGCTTGTTCATAAACTGAGAAAACTTCATAACCTTATTCACCTAACCAACGAGCGACAGCCACACCTGTATTTTCATCTACTAAAAATCGTATCTAGGCGATCTCCCCAGCCAAAGGTATAAAACTTGTGCTTTCTAGAGAGCGAGATGCAAATAGTAAACAAGCCAGAATATCTGCTTCTACTAAACCTTCATATTCTTCCAGAACTTCTGTTATTGTTGCGCCGTGTGCAAGAAGATTAAGAATATACTCGACTGTTAAGTATGTGCCTTTAATTGTCGGTTTTCCAACCATTACTTTCGGTTTTTTAGTAAAACGGTTCAGGAGTTCTTCTTCTATCATATATTCTCAATTGGTAAATAGTAGGGCAGTTACAGTTAAGACAATGACATTTATGATTACTGTAGCAAAGTTAAAGTTGATGCTGATAATAATCATTATACTTACAGATTTATCCCTCTACCAAATAGAAACTAACTGCTTCAATTCTGCTATATCTAAATAATCATTAACAAACCCTTTCCTTAAAAGTTCATGGGGGATAAACTGATAATATTTCTGCAATTCTGGTGCTTCTGCATGACTAACTAAATGTTCTGCGGTAATTCTTTGCTCACATAACGAAGTAATTTCAGGATAAACATAGGTAAATTTGTCCTTACCTCATTTCAAAGTCAAATAATAGGGATTTATTCCACCAATACTGCTAATTTCCAAAGATTCCCGACAAAAGGAGCTAAGCAATCTTTCTAAAGTCCGATAAGCTACAGTACCTATCCACAGAAAAATGCAGCATTTATTTTTTTCTAATTGTAGAATATTCTGTTTATCTAATCCTGCTGTTCGTATTAATTTCCTAACTTCCTGCAAACGAGATTTAGCATGATTTTCTAAATAACTATATTCTGTATCTTCTAATAAAAATTGCCGTTTTTATTGTGAAATCCTACTATAAATATTACCGCTACCACCACGCCAATAAATACTAGCTTTACCCTCAAATTGCTTAACAAAAATAGCCTTCTTTTTGAAATCAACTTCTAAAACTTCCCAACTTATTCCCGCTAAAGCAAATTGATTACCTACATAAAGAGGAATAACAATACTACCAATTTCTGTTCCACCTTGCTTGACTATATACTCTTGAGTATTAGCAAAGACGTCATAAAATTGAAATATATTAACTATTTTTTCCCCAGCTCAACTAATAATTAATTGACCTTGTTCAGTTTTTTGAATGTGATTAATATCAATTAAATAGTTTAACAGTAACTTGTAATCACTTTGAGAAATATTAATAAATAAATGGTGATAAGCGAAAAATTCGTTGAGCCAAAGCAGCAGAAGAAAGCGCCCCCGTTGCGGCTAAGATGCTCATTGTTTGATGACAAAGCAAACTTAAAGGACATTTGATTGGATGAATTGGTTCAATCCAACGTTCTTCTAAATAAAGTTGAATAGTAGAAATACCCTGGCAACTTTTGCAGTGTATTTGTTGTGGTAATGAAGTTTCTGCTAATGGTTTTTCTTCTACACAAATAAAATGCATATCCGCAGACTTTCCCCGTCTGCTACTTCTTTCCAATCTTTGTAAAAACTAGCAACAGATAAAGGCGATTCTAACTGAATAACTCTTTCTAAATAACCAATATCTATACCTAATTCTAGAGTTAAAGTTGCAGCAGTTACAGCCAGAGTATTACGTTCACGCATGGCGTTTTCAGCAGTTTGTCTATCTTCAGCCGGCAGAAATACTACTGTGATGGACATAATATATATCTGTAAATCCTTCTGTTCTGGCGATTTTATGCAAAGAAGAAACAATAGATTCTGTTTGGGTACAGTAGTTAGCAAATATTAGACATTTGCGAGATTTAGTGATGTTAAAAATATATTTATTATAATCTGATTCGTCAGATTCTTTCTCCAGATAAGAATGTTCTAGAGCCAGTTTAAGTTGCCGATTTACAGATTCAATCTTTGGTGTAATTACTGGCTTTCCTATTCCTGACCTTAACAATTTTTTAGCCATTGAGTAATCACCGAGAGTTGTGGATAAACCAATACGTCGAGGTTGGGTTCTGGTTTTGCTAAACGTTGTAATTGATAAATAATTTGATCACCTCTTTCTGAACCCATAAGGGCGTGAATTTCATCAAAAATGACAAAACGTAAATCACCAAACAATTTTATTAATTCCTTATGTTTGTTAATTAATAAACTTCCTAGAGATTCTGGTGTAATTTGCAGAATACCTTGAGGATTTTTTAAAAGTTTGTTTTTGTGACTTTGAGGAACATCACTATACCAAGAATATACAGGTATATCTGCGGTTTTTAATAAATCATTGAGCCGTGCAAATTGGTCATTAATTAAAGCTTTGATAGGACTAATATAGAATATCCCGATTGTGGTAGCAGGGGTTTCTTGTAATAACGTTAAAACTGGTAGAAATGCAGCTTCTGTTTTTCCCGCAGCGGTGGCTGCAGCAACTAGTAAATGAGTCTGGGTATTGAATATAACATTATATGCAGCAATTTGTACTGGTCTAGGACTTACGTATTGACAAAGTAGCAAAATAGTGTAGTGATAAAAAATGCAGAATTAATCAGTTATTTTTGGTCTGGGAAATATCATAAGAGCATGAAAGGAATAAATTTAATCACACTGTACTACAATGATGTGTTGTGTATAGAAATTCGGTACTAATAAGTTACAAAATATACAAAAAAAAGGAGGGAAAGACGAATAACGATTATTTTCAGGAAATGCTCAAGGAAGTGATTGATTGGGGTGTAAAACCAAGAATAGTTACAGAAGACAGTTGGTATTCAGGGTTAGAAAGCTTCAAATTTTTAAAAAACCAGAAATTGGGTTTTCTATTTGGGATTGA
>CAKZGI010000347.1 GCA_936914905.1 uncultured Trichormus sp.
ATCAAAGGGATGGTTAACTCTGCTTTGCAGACACCTTCTTTAATCCCTCTAGCTTCGACCTGAATCCTTACGCTTCTGCTAATACCAAAGATCTGTAACCTGTTCCACACCCAGCTTCTAATATGACTTTGTCTTTGTTATCTATAACTTTTTGATTCCGCAAATAATATGCAGTTACTAAATTATGAAAATATAGTAAACTAGCATCATTTTTGGGATTTTTATCAAGTGGTGTGTTTGGGTAGGGTGCGCTATCAAATTGTTGGCGAATCTTATCCCATAAATCACAGTTGGAATTATTCATGATAATTAATGTTACTCCTCAGAGGTTGGATGCTTAAAACCAATAATTTAGATTACATATCATTACTTAATTTGGCAAGAGTAACCAACCAGTAGGACCAGCACGTGATGAAACTGTCTGAGTAGTACCTATACCAGCAGTAGGACTTTCACATAAAATAGTTAGAGTCACTGATTAAGTAGTACCTACTCGTGTCATAAATGAATTTAAATAGGTAACTCCTGCATAAGAATTTAAACTGACTTTCTTGGAAACACTGTTGTTTGTATCTACTTTATTATTTAAAGTGATTCTATATTGGTAATTCTCCATTTGTTGTTGAATACCAACTCCTAATTCTTCAATGGAAGTAGTAAACGCAAGAAGTAGTAAATGCATGCAGTATTTTCTAGGTAATAAGCCTGTTGAGCGCGGTTCATTGAGTCAGTATGCGGTTCATTGAGCCAGTATATAGTTTAGCCTCAGTCTGCTTACTTTTATGAGCTCTACTCAACAAAGAAGGTAGGGTGATCGCAGATAGTATACCAATCATTACTGTAACTATAATTAATTCTGTCATTGTAAACTCTGCATTATCTTGCAAAAAAATAAGATAATGCCGTAAAAATCGCGCTCGATAATTGTTTTCCATCGTGTTTTTAGGGGTTAATTTATTTTAGGGGTTAACTTAGCAGATATTTATTTTTAGCAGATATTTATTTAAAGATGCACTTTGATATAAATGTCAAAAATACCCAGAAATATACCGTGAACTCAGTATTCCCAATAGCTCTCAAAGAGCTATCACCAAGGAGCATCGTAAATTTGCTTTCCTTTGCGAGTCATGTATAAACTTACTGTGGAAAGTCTTTATACAGAAGAAAATAACGGCTTTTTGCTTGTATGGAAATGCTCCTATCACCAAACTTCAGTTATGCTATATTAAATAAAAATTAGTGGTTATGAGTTTGCATGAAAAAATGACTAACTCCACAGCAGAAAACTTAGTAATTATCGGTTCTGGACCCGCAGGGTATACAGCAGCTATCTATGGGGGACGTGCTAATTTAAAGCCTGTCGTTTTTGAAGGATTCCAAGCAGGAGGTTTACCTGGTGGACAACTAATGACAACAACGGAAGTTGAGAACTTTCCAGGTTTTCCCCAGGGGATAAAGGGACCAGAACTCATGGATAATATGAAGGCACAGGCAGAACGCTGGGGGGCTGAGTTATATACTGAAGATGTGATATCAGTGGATTTAAGTCAACGTCCATTTACTATCCGTTCCCAAGAAAGGGAAGTCAAGGCACATACTTTAATTATCGCTACTGGTGCAACAGCAAAACGTTTAGGTTTACCTAGTGAAAATGAATTTTGGAGTCGGGGAATTTCCGCTTGTGCGATTTGTGATGGTGCTACTCCCATTTTTCGCGGTGCGGAGTTAGCAGTTATTGGTGGGGGGGACTCGGCCGCTGAGGAAGCTATTTATTTAACGAAATATGGTTCTCAGGTGCATTTATTGGTGCGTTCTGAGAAAATGCGGGCTTCCAAAGCCATGCAAGATAGAGTTTTGAGTAACCCGAAAATAAAGGTACATTGGCATACAGAAGCAGTGGATGTGGTTGGCAAGGGTAATATCACGGGTGTGCAGGTCCGCAATAATGAAACTGGGGAAGAAAGCACAATTAATGCCAAAGGTTTATTTTACGCTATTGGCCATACGCCCAATACAGGATTGTTTCAGGGACAATTAGAATTGGATGAGGTTGCGTACATTGTCACTAAACACGGTGGTGTAGAAACCAGTATAGATGGTATATTTGCGGCAGGTGATGTGCAGGATCATGAGTTTCGGCAAGCTATTACTGCTGCGGGTACTGGTTGTATGGCGGCCATGTTAGCCGAAAGATGGTTATCATCAAGGAATTTAATTCATGAGTTTCATCATGAGTCAGAAACAGCTGCTAATGAATTAGCAGCACAACCAGCAGTACAGAAAACAGAAACAGAGTTTAATTTGCAAGCGACACGCCATGAAGGTGGTTATGCTTTAAGAAAATTATTTCATGAGAGCGATCGCTTGATCTTAGTTAAATATGTCTCTCCTGGTTGTGGTCCCTGTCATACCTTGAAACCAATATTAAATAAAGTAGTGGATGAATTCGATGGTAAAATCCACTTTGTCGAAATCGACATTGACAAAGATAGAGACATTGCCGAAAACGCTGGAGTGATTGGAACACCTACGGTACAGTTCTTTAAAGATAAGGAACTAGTCAACGAAGTTAGAGGTGTAAGGCAGAAAAGTGAATATCGCCAGTTAATTGAAATTAATCTGTAGGATTGGGGATTGGGGACTGGGGACTAGGGACTGGGGACTGGGGAAGGGAAATTTCACTAAAAAAGGTAAATTATGATTCAAGCTTTACCTCAAACTGAATTAGTCGCTTTTGAAGAGTTTGTAAAGTGGTATGTATCCAAATACAGGAAAACTTTCCCAGAGCTAAACTTACACTGCTAACCAAATTTTTCAAGCTGGTTTTTAGCAGTATTCAATATTGATTGTTACTCAATCTAAAATAAAATAATTATGAATTTCTATCAAAAAGTATTTTGAATTTTGAATTGTTTAACCCCAGCCTCCAATTTTCCATGACCAATAATTTCTTGATGGTACAAGCCACCAGATTTATTCGTAGAATAAATCCAAAATCCAAAATGTACAATCGGATGACCATTACAACACGTCAATTACCAAGTTTCCTCAAATTTCCTAAAAATCCTACCCTATCTCAAGGTTTGATGGTGATAGGGTTATGTATGACGCTATTTTTTATCTTTATAGCCTTTTTTGCACCTGTTTTTCAAAGTTGGGGATGGTTACAAAACCCCAAAGAATTTCTCTCTAACCCTATTCATGAAGCACCTTCAGCTAAACATTGGTTTGGTACAAGTCGGTTGGGTTATGATGTCTTCTCCCGGACTATATTTAGCGCACAAGCTGCACTGCAAGTAGTAATCTTAGCTACTGCACTTAGTATGATATTGGGTGTACCTTTAGGGATGGTAAGTGGCTATTTGGGGGGAAGATTGGATAAAGTGCTGCTGTTTCTCATGGACAGTATTTATACTTTACCGGGATTACTGCTTTCCGTGACACTGGCTTTTGTGGTAGGTAGAGGAATTTTAAATGCTGCGATCGCAATCAGTATAGCCTACATCCCCCAATATTATCGCGTAGTTCGTAACCACACAGTCAGCGTCAAAACAGAAGTCTACATCGAAGCCGCACAAGCAATGGGCGCTTCTACCTGGATTGTACTTTCACGCTATCTATTCTTCAATGTCATTCAAAGCGTTCCCGTCCTCTTTACCCTCAACGCCGCAGATGCCATATTAGTTTTAGGCGGTTTAGGCTTTTTGGGTTTAGGACTGCCAGGAGACGTACCCGAATGGGGCTATGATTTAAAGCAAGCGCTAGAAGCACTACCTACAGGCATTTGGTGGACTACCCTCTTTCCAGGTTTAGGGATGACAATTATGGTGGTAGGGTTATCACTACTTGGTGAAGGGTTGAATGAATTTGTCAATCCCCGTCTGAGAAGAGAAAATAGGTGATTGGTGATTGGGAAAAATCACTAATGACTAATGACTAATGACAACTCACAACTCACAAACTGAGAGACTCGTGTGAAAGATAACATTACTTTAATTGCAGCTGCGACAGGTGGATTCATGCTTTCTCTAGTTTTATCAGGTATTTTAAAAGGCGCACCGGTGATAACTTGGGAACAAGCAGGTATTAGTTCCTACCCTGTGCCTAATGTAAGAATTATTAGGAATAATAAATGAACTAACACTATTTATCACTAAAACCTATATTTATAGTGTTTTCAGTGGCTAAAATTCCATCGAGAACACTGTAATTTATAATAATCTGATTCCCACGTTTCTGAAAAAACTGCGGATTTATATTATATTTGCTAATTCGATTTTTTACAAATATCATTAATTTTAATTAAAATATCTTCAGAAAACTCTTGAGGATAAATAAGATGATGCAAATACCAACTAGGAAGAGTTTCACCGATTAAATAATAATAATCTAAACCAACTAAATTACTAATTCACCAATAGCAATGATAAACGTAATTGGGGGAAAATAACTCAATCACTTTAGTACCTGGTTGACAAAAACCAAATTTGTTAACCCACTTCCATGAGGAGAAATAATAATTAATTTCAGATTGGGAAAATAATACCGCTTGTTCTTCTACTAACATTAATTCTGAAATTACTGATTCAAAACCATAAAGCTGAAGAAAATTTAATATTTCCTCTTCATTTAAAAGTCTGGGACTTTTAGCTATAATATAAATCCTTCTCTTAGAAGAAGTAATTTTTATATATTCTGTATTTAAAAACTGTTGCTTTAAAAGTTCGCAAGTCCAAATAGGCATCCATGCTACACAACTAGGAAAGAAGGAATAATTAACTCAGTAGCTTGTAAATATTGAACTTGACTAATATTAATTACTTTATTTTCTGGTATTTCTAGTTTCCTTAAAGTTTCTAGTTGAAATGGTAGTCGATTATCTACAACAAAATAATCAATTTCCGAAAAAGAAAAATTATAATTTATTATTCTCAATAATTCCCATCTTGGTAAAACATCCAACATACAATGAAAATATATATGATTTGTTAATCCCCCTAAAACAGCTACTTGTCCTTCAACAAAGTTAATAGGAGGTGATTTTTAAATTGATAAAATAGGATATTGGCTAGGATGTTTATCAGGATAATGAGGACTTAATGTAGGAAAATGTGGAGAAATATCAGCTAGAAAATATGATTAATCTATCATAATCCCAGACAGAGTTTGATCAGAACTCAACCAAAATCTACCTTGGGGAATTTTGACTACATAAGAAGCTGGTAACTTAAGTAAGTTACCAACTATAAAACTAGAGTGTATATCTTTATGGAGAAATTTAGGATAAGTTAATTTAACATTATTCTCTGGATAAATCTGTATATAATTATCTGTACACAATAAATTATTTTCTGCCCATTCTCGACTTGATTAATAAAAATTTCTGGGAGGAAATACAAGTTGAATTTGCGAGAAATCAAACTTTTGATCTAACTTTTCTGTTTGCACAATATTAGATAATAATTTATCTACAAATGGCGTAACATAAGAGTTAATTTCCATAGACTTTTGAAAATACAAAATAGCATCTTCAAACTGGTAATTATGTCCCAAAGTAAAACCCAAATAAGCTTAATTAAAAGGAGAATTAGATTTTAAGTTTAATTGCTGCTTTAAAAAAATAATTGCTTCATCAAAATTACCAATTTTAAGTAATGGAATCCCTAATAAATAATATGCTTCTGTTAAATCAGGACTAATATCAGTAGATTTTCGTAAATAAACAACTGCTTGCTGATAATCTTCAAATTCTATCCAGCACTTACCAAGATTAAAATAAACTTGTTCTGTTCATGGTTGTAGATATCAATAATTCTCCCTAGAATAGCAAGTGCTTCTGGGTATTTATTTTGATTCAAAAATAAAGTGCTTAATTCCAAAGATGCCAGTAAATTATATGGTTTATTTTCTAAAATTTTTTGAAGTAAATTCAAAGATATCTCAGGATAGATATTAAAAATAATTTAACGCAGAAATAAATATAATTCACTAGTTTCAGATTTAAGAGATTTAAGAAGTTGAATTCCATAATTAATAGTATTGTTTGAGGATGAAATTAAAGCTTGAGAGATATTTATTAAAGCTTGCCATAATTTCGTTTTAATTTCAATAGCTTTTCGTAAATAATTAATACCTTGATCAAAATAGCCTTGCTGAAAGAGGACAAAAGCTAAATCACTATAAGCAGGTGCATAATTAGATAGTATTTGAATCCTATTGAGAAAACTATACTTTGGCTAATTCCCACTGTTTATCATGACAAAAACACAACGCTAACTTTTAATAAGTTAAATAATATTTTTCTAAAAAAAAAGCATTCTGATAATTTTCGATTGCTGAATTCAAATGTCCTAATCTCTGCCATATATAAGCTTGTTGAAGATGTGCATCAACCCAATCCGGTTGGATTTGAAAAACCGTTTCCTAGTAGGAAATTGCTACTTCTAAATCACCATAAATGTTTTGAGCTATGTCAGCTTTCTGCAAAGATAAATATTCTTGAGCTTGATTTTTGAGGAAATCAATAAATTCCGTTAATGCTGCATCTTGATGTTCTAATTCTGTAGTTGCAAAACTTGATAGCCAAGTCATTTGATATTTTTCTTCATCTCCTTGCAAAAGCCAAGATAAACCCAAATACTAATATAAAGAAATGACATGAGGTTCTAAGTCAAGACATTGTTCGTAAATACGAACAGCTGTGGCAAAATTCTCTTGTTGTAAACAAATATTTGCCTGATTGTTAAGTTGGTGAATATCCATAATAGTAAAATTGGATAATTTCTGTAAATTTGTGGTTTGATATAAAATCAAGAATTAGGAATTAATCTGTGCAGCAAGTAATCGGTATTGATTTAGGTGGAACAGCGATTAAGCTAGGACGATTTACAAAAGATGGAAATTGTTTACAATCTTTAACTGTGGATACTCCCCAACCTGCAACACCAGAGGCTGTATTATTTGCAATGGTCGATGCGATAGCTACGCTGACCAAAGGTAACGCTCAAATAGACCCAGATAATCAAACTATAGCTATAGGTGTAGGAACTCCTGGCCCTGCTGATGCTGCTGGTAGAGTTGCCAAAGTTGCTATAAATTTAGCAGGATGGCATAATGTACCTTTAGCAGATTGGTTAGAAGCAAAAACCAGTAAACCTACTATCATCGCTAATGATGCTAACTGTGCAGGTTTAGGAGAAGCTTGGTTAGGTGCTGGACGTAATTTTCAAAATTTGATTTTGTTGACTTTAGGAACTGGGGTTGGTGGTGCAATTATTCTTGATGGTAAATTATTCGTCGGTCATCAAGGTGCAGCTGGAGAATTAGGTTTAATTACCTTAAACCCCGATGGTCCAAGGTGCAATAGTGGTAATCACGGTTCTTTAGAACAGCATACTTCTATTTCCGCTATTCGTCGTCGCACAGGCAAAGAACCAGCAGAACTAGGCAAACTTGCCCAAAATGGTAATCCTGAAGCATTGACTTTTTGGCAAAATTATGGTAAGGACTTAGGAATTGGTTTAACGAGTTTAATTTATGTTCTCACACCCCAAGCGGTAATTGTTGGTGGTGGTATCAGTGCGAGTTTTGAATTTTTCTTGCCAGCAATGCAAGCAGAAATTGAAAAGCGGGTTTTATCAACATCGCGTGTAAGTTTACAAATATTACCAGCAGAACTGGGTAACTCAGCCGGAATAGTAGGTGCTGCTAAGTTAGCATTGGGAATAGGTGACAGGTCACAGGGAGAAAATAACAACTAACAAATCACGAATTATCAAGATAAACTCCTGTGTATTTTTCCAGGTAGTGTATGACCTTTTGATAGGATTCGGGATTGCTTATGGGGTTAATAATTATGGGAAAATTAATATCAGGTAGCCAAAAAGTTAACCTGCCATTCTGTTCATGACAGAAAGAATTAATGCAGTTGAGATTAATTATATATTCTTTTCTCTGGTATATTATTTTTACCCAATAGGCATGATTGATATCTAATCCTTGGGCATACTCTACATAATCACAAATTTTCTGATAGTCTTCCCAACTACTCTGGGGGTTAATGACTATGGGTATGGAACTATTGGGCAACCAGAAGGTAACTCTAGCATTTTTTTCATAGCAAAAAGTGTTTACACAGTCAAGATTGATTACATATTCCTTCCTTTGGTCTTTTATTTTTACCCAATAAGCCACAAAATTGCCTCAAGACTGACTAAATAATCATGTATTTCCTATAGGAATTTTACCCAAATTTTGATGTTTACCACAAATAGGAAATAGGGAATAGGGAATAGGGCATTGGGAAAATTACTTCCCCATCTCCCTCATTTCCCCCAGTCCCCAGTCCCCAAAATGATTAAGAAACTTGAACTGGTTTTGGTGCTGTGGGAATGGGTTGAGTACTAGGAATGGCTGCTTCCATGAAGCCTTTAAATAAAGGATGGGGGTTGCTAGGACGAGATCGAAATTCTGGGTGAAATTGGCAAGCTATAAAGAATGGATGTTTGGGATATTCCACAATTTCCACTAAACGTCCATCGGGAGAAGTCCCACTCACAACATAACCAGAGTCTAACAAGGCATTGCGGTAGAGGTTGTTAAACTCATAGCGATGACGATGGCGTTCATAAATTACTTCTTCTTGATAAAGCTCAAATGCTCGTGTACCTGGTTGAATGCGACAAGGATAGAGTCCTAAGCGCATTGTTCCACCTAAATCAACTACATCTTGTTGTTCTGGCAAGAGGTTAATGACTGGATCATTAGTGTAGGGGTCAAATTCGGCACTGTTGGCATCAATTAAGCCTTCTACGTTTCTAGCCCATTCAATTACGGAACACTGCATTCCTAAGCATAAACCTAAGAAGGGAACTTGGCGATCACGTGCGTATTTAATTGCTGCAATTTTTCCATCTATACCCCGGCTACCAAAACCACCGGGAACAATGATACCATCAACACCTGCAAGATAGTTTTCTCCTGGTTCATTTTCTAATACTTCTGAGTTTACCCACCGCAAACGCAAATCGCTGTGAGTAGCAATAGCTGCATGACGTAAGGATTCGACTACAGATAGATAAGCATCACTTAAACGCACATATTTACCAACAATGGCAATTTCGACGCTGTATTTGGGACTATACATCCGTTCTACCATTATTTCCCACTGTGTTAAGTTGGGTTGGCGTTGTTCCATTTGTAGGAGGTCTAAAGTTTGTTGTGCCAATCCTTCCCGTTCTAAAATCAGGGGTACTTCATAGATACTACTGGCATCTTGGCAAGTGATGACGCATTCTACTGGGACATCGCAAAATTCTGATAATTTCTGTTTTAAGCCGACAGGGATTGTGCGATCGCACCGACAGACTAAAATATCCGGTTGAATCCCAATTGATCTCAATTCCTTAACAGAATGTTGTGTTGGCTTAGTTTTCATCTCTCCCGCTGAAGCGATCCAAGGCAACAAAGTAACGTGCATATATAGAACATTCTGCCGTCCCACTTCTTTACGTAACTGGCGAATTGCTTCTAAAAAAGGCAGCGATTCAATATCACCTACAGTACCACCAATTTCAGTAATTACGGTGGAAGGATTAGTTTCTTTAGCAACTCTCAGAACTCTGTCTTTAATTTCATTGGTAATATGGGGAATTACCTGTACAGTTCCACCATTATAGTCTCCTCGGCGTTCCTTATTAATTACTGACTGATAAATCAAGCCAGTAGTAACGCTGTTTAATCGAGACATAGAAGTATCTGTAAAACGTTCATAATGTCCCAAATCCAAATCTGTTTCTGCACCATCTTGGGTAACAAAGACTTCCCCATGTTGAAAGGGACTCATCGTACCTGGATCAACATTAATATAAGGATCGAGTTTGAGAATGGATACCGAATAATCCCGTGATTTGAGCAACCTCCCCAGACTAGCTGCTACAATGCCTTTACCAATACTGGAAACAACGCCTCCAGTTACAAAGATAAACTTAGTCATAGTATTTTCAATTTCTAGCAACTTCTAAGAATACATACCATCTCTTGAAGGATAAAACCTGCGTCCCAATACTGAATATGAAGGATGGAATGTAATCCCCGGATGAATAGGCGTGTTTGCATCAGATTTATTCACCAATTATTCCTTGATGGTACAAGTCCCCGATTTCTCCGTAGAATCAATCCAAAATCCAAAATCCTGTTAGAGGATGACCTCTTATTTCATCCTTAATTTTTGATCTTGATAATGCTCATTGTCTCACAGTCACTATCCTGAAATCTTCTGTATTTTGCCGTGAAAAAAGTCTTAGGATTAGTAGTTTTTAACTGTCTGTTTACCTCCTCCGTTGCTTTAGCAAAAACATCACTCCTAGTAGTTTTTCCCCCAACAAACTACCAAACCAGTGCGGAAAAAATATTTTTTATCGGTACAGCTCCAACGGATGGACAAGTCCTCATCAATAGTAGACCAATTACCTGCAGTAAAGCTGGTCATTTTTCTCCCAGTTTCCCCTTACAGTTAGGGGAGAATCTATTTAAGGTACGTTACCAGAATCAGGAACTAGAGATTAAGGTAACAAGGTTGTCTAATCAACCAGAATTACCCCAAGGTTTAGGCTTTGCTAAAGATTCTCTAACTCCTGCTGTTGATATTGCTAGACTGCCGGGAGAATTGATTTGTTTTGGTGCTGTTCCACCTCCTCAAGCTACTGTCTCTGTCAAGCTAGCTAATCAAACCATTCCCTTGTCACCACAACCACCACAGGCGCAATTACCTGCTAATTCAAGTGTACTAACGGGAATAAATCAGCCTAGTACTAGTACTACTAGTCCTAAAAAATATCAAGGGTGTACAACAGTGGCCAATGTTGCTGATTTGGGACAACCTCAATTTAGTTTGACATTGAATGGTCAGACCATCACTCAAACTGGTAAGGGCAGAATTAAAATTCTTGATGCTGCACAGTTAACAGTTGTTGAAGTAACAGCAACTTCAGGGGTGACTCGTACAGGATCAAGCACAGATTATTCTCGACTCACGCCACTACCAAAAGGTACAAGGGCAACAGTTACAGGTAAAGAGGGTGATTGGTTACGCTTAGACTATGGCGCTTGGATCAATAGCAAAGAAACCAAAATCATACCAGATGCAGTACCACCACAGACGGTAATTAGTAGTGTCGGATATCGTCAGCTTGCAGGTGCGACAGAGATGATTTTTCCATTACAAATGGCTGTACCCGTGAGTCTGGAACAGAGTGATCGAACTTTGACACTCACCCTTTACAATACCACTGCCCAAACAGACACTATTCGTCTGGATGATAACCCCCTAATTTCTCGCTTAGATTGGCAACAGGTGAGTCCACAACAGGTTAAATACACCTTTAACCTCAAAAATCTCCAGCAGTGGGGCTATAAGCTGAGATACGACAATACAACTATGATGTTAACTTTACGTCATCCACCGGATCTTGAACACAGAAAACGCCTGCCTCTATCTGGCATCAAGATTGTACTTGATCCGGGACACGGTGGTAAAGAATCTGGTGCAAGTGGTCCAACGGGGTATTTAGAAAAAGATGTAAATTTGATAGTTTCTAAGTTACTGCGAGATGAGTTAGTGCAGCGTGGTGCAACAGTAATTATGACAAGGGAAGATGATCGGGATGTTTCTTTAGTGGAACGTCAGGAGATAATTAGTAAAGAAGAACCTGCGATCGCACTTTCTATCCATTACAATTCTTTACCTGATGATGGAGATGCTGAAAAGACCAAAGGCTTCGGAACTTTTTGGTATCATCCCCAATCACATAGCCCAGCAGTATTTTTACATAATTTCGTAGTAGAAAAACTCCGGAAACCTTCCTATGGCGTGTTTTGGAAAAATTTAGCCCTGACTCGTCCCTCTATTGCACCTTCGGTACTATTGGAATTGGGTTTTATGAGTAATCCCTATGAGTTTGAAGAAGTAGTGAACCCAGAGGAACAGAAGAAAATGGCCAAGACTCTGGCTGATGGGGTGACAGAGTGGTTTAAAGCGGTCAAGTAAGAAAGGGTTTCGCACAAAGATGCAGAGGAGCAAAGGCACAAAAAATAGTTAGTTCATGTGTAAAATCATGTTTAAAATGATGAAATAGGATATTTGACGATGACTAGTGATTTCTATCCATCTGCAGAAACAACGATTTAATTCTTCTGGGTTGATCAACTCAAATACTCTTCAGAAAGTGTCATCGGAAGGGATTCCGTTTGCTAATCCTAAGAACTCTTCTAACCACTTTTGCTTACTGATGCCATAATTCCGAATATCTTCCCACCCTTGCGCTCCCGCTATCACTGCCAGAATTGCAATTACCAGGATATCTGTGAGTTGATGTTCCTTTGCTCGCTCTACTCTTGGGTCTTTGATGTCTCCAAAATTCTCCACTAAACTCTTTTGAATGGCTTCAATGTGTGCCAGCTGTCCTAGGTATTGCTTTTCTTCGCTTGACCAGATTTATTTTCAAACTGCTCAGACATAAAGCTTAATTCCTTTTTTATGTTGAGGTTAATTAAGATTAACAAGATTCAATGATTTTTACGTTCAAATAAATTTCATAATCTCAATGAACGAATAATATCAAATATATCACCAATATTCATAAATAAATAACATCGTGGGAATCCTTAAATCCTGATTCAGACAAAAATGTCCCATGAAGATTAATAATAAATCAATCATTTATACCTTTTTCATTACAGCAACTAAGTAGGTTGGCGGAAAAATTTATAACTATCTCATGACGAATGCAGAAAAGCGGAATCAAGCAATTGCAAGGGTTTCAAGTAAGTTACATTTCGTTACGTAGTTATGTTTCTTTGTGTCTACCTACTTAATACTTTCATTAAAGTGTCTAAATCAGTGGGTACACGATAAAGAGTTAAATATTGAGTAATTTGTTTTGATTGACGATGCAAAATCAAAAACTGCCAAATATTGCTAATTGACACTGCTCCATCAAGCATAGGATCATCAATAGGCGACCAATTATCAAAAGCGATTAATTCTACAGCTAGTTGGATAACTCCTCTTTCTAAATCTGCACTTTTAGCTTCAATCACTAATAATTCGTTTTCAGACTTGAGATAATAATCAACAACTCCTTTCAATTGGTTATTGATATTTAACGCATACTCTACTCTAACCTTAGCATAGTTATAGTGAATTAGTCCTATAATTACAGGAGCAATTGAAAACTCCCGTCTTGCTGTTTCACTTGTTAAACTAACATAAGGTAAACTTCCTTCAATTCGAGATTTTAGGTCTGGTAATATTTATATATCTTCTTGAGTTTTTGGTAAAGTAAAAGATTCAGATTGAAATCTATAGCCAAAATATTCTAAAAATTCTTCTGGCTCAGAATTTAATTTGAAGTAATCTGCATAAGTATAGGATTCATTAGGATCAATTACTCTTATTTTTCCTATAATCCAAACCTCAATGAAAATTATAATGTCTTACGAAAATGCAAAATCGGCATGGTAAATAAACCCCAAGCCAAACCCGTAATTAAACCAAAAGGCGTAACAATGTAATTGTTAAAATCCCACAAACCAAAAACTTGCGCTGCTAACTCCAAAGGATAAGCCATCATTAACACACTAGCAAAAGCCGCACCGTCCCAACCATATTGGCCTAACCAAAAAATACCCTTACGACCAGTCACTTCATAAAAAATCCGAGTAATTAATAATCCAGTTACCGTCCCATAACAGCGCATACATACTGCCATAATAAAAGGTGGAGATAACTCTAAACCAAGTGTAGGCTGCGGACATACATGATTACCCATAAAGTAAATGATGTCCGCAATACCCGGAAGCAAAAACACACCAGAAGCAGCTAGAAAAGGAGCAATCGGGGGACCGAAAACCATTCCAGCTAATAGGAAATCAGCGAAAAAACTCATCCAATTGACCTGTAAACCCCTTGATAAAACCACCCTTTGCATCTTCTCTTCCTTTGTATGAAACCTTTCTTAATCTCATATTATATCAGGAATAAAAGCAGAATTACCCATCTATCTAGTACCGCCGTGAATTCAAAATGCTCCTTTCAGAAGAGCTATGCTAACAAAATAGTGCTTCCAGCAGGCTGCGCCAACAAAATTCAAAATGAATACAGCAAAATCTTCTCAGGGGTTCGGAATGGGTAATTTATTGCCCCCATACTGTACTAATGTAATTAGAGTTTTATATCTATTTAAATAGCCTTTCATCAATTCGTGAGTTTTGACAATCTTTGTAAATTATTAGCTGAAAAATATCCCCTTGATTTTGCTGGTTGGTTACTAACTGAAGAACCTCAAACTGTCAAAGTCTTAAAAACCAATTAAGTATAGAACCAATTCGCGTCCATTTTGTCAATTTCTTACAAATAGAAAACCAAATTTTACATCTAGAATTTCAGACATGAGCAACTTCTAAACCTCCTATTCCTTTAGGGACGTTAGATTATTCAGTCAGATGAATGCGTAAATATCAAGTTCCTGTCACTCAAGTAGTAATTTTTCTGCAAGAAAAAAATGATGAAATCGCTTTTACTGAAGCATACATCAATGAAACTACAAATCACTGTTATCGGGTAATCAGAATGTGAGAACAAGAAACAGAATTATTTTTAAATAATCTGGCATTATTACCATTAGCACCATTAGCGTGGACAAATTCACGTCAGGTTTTATTATCCCAAGTTTCCTAAAATCTTGATGAAATTGTAGATAGGGAGACTAAACAGGATATTGCGGCTTACACAGAGATTTTAGAAGGTTTGCAGTTTGAGAAAGATTTTATTTGTCAATTGTTAAGTGAGGACATTATGAAAGACTCAGTCATTTATCAATATATTTTCCAAAAGGGAGAACTTAAATTTTTTCTACCGTTAATTAATAAACTGTTTAGAGAAATTGATCTAGAAATAATTACCTAAATTAAAGTCTTACCCATAGAACAGCTAGAAAATCTACGTGCGGCTTTGTTTAATATTCCTGAAGTTGCTGATTTAGTAAATTGCTTGAATAGAGCTCTTGCAGAATTAATATTCTGTTATAAGAGGAGCTTGTCTTTGTTCTAGCAAAAAGTTAGAGTTATAGGGTTATGTTTGAATTAGCGTTCGCAAAGAACACCAAAAATACATAAAATCTAAAACTCTATATGACACTACAGAAACAATTTTGTAATAGGTCTAATCTTCAAGAAGATCATAACTAATAAAATTATTGTGTGGTGGGCAAAATACCCACCCTTTGTTAAGTAGTGAAGATATTATAAAACAGTCAGCTATTAAGTTTTGTATAACTCATAATTAATTACTCAATATGACTATTCAAAAAATAGCTATTATCGTAATACATTAATTGTTTTTATACTTGATTATTCTTAACTTCAAATATAAACCATCATAAACCATAACCTTTAAACACCTCTGAAAAGACTATAATAATTTTCTTCCTTTGCGTCTCTGCATGAAATATTTCTTCAATTAAATTTGACACCAAACAAAAGGGTGGACAAGATGCCCACCCCATAATATTGATAATTGACTTTAAGCTACCCTAGCAACATAGGGACTTGTCAACTTATCCAACTGTTGAATCAACAGACTGAGGAACAAACCCACATCTGTCACGACACCTACTGATTCTATTGAACCGCGATCACTCAATTTTGTCACCACAGCCGGGTTAATATCCACACAAACCATCTTCACACCGGCTGGAGTCATATTTCCCACGCCGATAGAATGCAGCATAGAAGACAACATCAAAATCATCTCCGCACCCTGGATGATTTGAGAATATTCCTGTTGTGCTAAAATCAGGTTCATTTGGGTATCTGGTAAGGGTCCATCATCACGAATTGAACCAGCGAGGGAAAAAGGTATGTTGTTTTTCACACATTCATACATCACCCCACTTTTCACCACTCCAGCTTCTACAGCTTTAGCGATGCTACCAAAACGACGGACAGTGTTAATTACCTTGAGGTGATGTCGGTGTCCACCGCGTACAACCACACCTCGCTTCATATCCACACCCAGGGATGTACCCAAGATATTTTGTTCCATATCATGGACTGCGATCGCATTTCCACCCAAAAGACCTTGAACATAACCTTCTCGAATCAGTCGGGATAAATGCTCACCACCACCTGTATGAATTACCACTGGTCCAGCAGTGACAACTACTTTACCACCACTATCCTTGATCTTACGTAATTCCCAAGCTACTTGTTCAACAACTAATTCTACCCGTCTTTCGCTGGAAACACCGGAAGACATAAAGCTGAATTCTTGGGAGTTGCGTTGTTCTCGCGATTCGGCTTTGCGGATGGTGCGGATACCTAAAACATCAACTACGACGCGATCGCCTATTTCCAAATCACGCAATAGTTTACACTTAGCTACTATACCATTGGCAGTTTGAGAAATGGCGATCGCACCATCCATGCGTTGATTCTGCACGTTCAGCCATTCTCCATTTACCCGGATTTCAGTGGGATAAATTGTGCTGACATAGAAATCATCAGGAGCGACACCCGCTTGTACCACTGGTTCTAATTTAGAATCTCGTTGATCCTGGGGTAAATCAACCGCACCCAAATCAATCAACTGAGATATAATCTCTTCCATCACCTCGTGGGATGGTGCAGATACCCTCACCTCAGCCGCAGATGTACTTTGGCGTTGTTCTCCCAAGTTGAATTTCAGAACTTGGAAACTTCCCCCCATTTCCACAATCAAGTCTAAAGCACGGTTAATTAAACCTGCATCTAGCAAATGTCCTTCCATGCGGATAATACGGCTTTCTACAGACACATTAGCGTGTACTTCTTCCGCAATTGGTTCAGTCACCCGCAAAGTTAAGCATTTAGCCGCACCACCAGCTTTGAGAAATTCCGTTAAAGGCGTTTCAATGACTTGAAAACCAACTTCCGCCAAACGTGATTTTAAACTCTCACTGGCTTTGTTCATAATCACGATGCTATCAACATTCACTGCATTACAAGCGAAATTAACAGCATCAGCTTCTGCAATAGGAATGCGCTTTTCTGGTGCGACGCGCATTTCAATCACCCGGTTGGAGTAGGAGTCAAAAGCACCAGGATAATACAGTAAATAACCATTTGATAAAGGACAGAAACAGGTATCAAGATGATAAAAGCGTTCATCTGTCAACCGCAGAGAAATCACTTCAATATCCAGCCATTTAGCCAAATAGGGGTGAGAATCTAATTCTGAGCGAAAACCGTATCCAGCCCATAACCAACGCCCTTCTCTATCTAAGAGTGCATCACCAGCACCTTCAAAGGGTAGGTCTTTGGGAAGACTGTAAACATTATAACCGTTTTGCTCAAACCATTGTTGGAAATACGGTTCTTCACCTTGCCGTTCTTTATGTAAAAAGCGGCTGACAACGACGTTTTTACCTAGGACTAAACCTGCATTGGCACTAAATACCATATCGGGCCAACCCTTCTCTGGTGTGACTAAATCAACAATGGCGTGATTTTTGATATTATTGTATAATTTATTCCATTGTTCCACAGCGTGATCGCGTGAGGATTTGTGAATATTCCCTTCCATCCAAGGATTAATCACATAATCCACATTATAATGGTCGGGAGCGCACATTAAAAACCGAATTTGGGAAACCATAAAAATTTTTACTTTGCTTTTCAGTAATCTCTTCTGGATACAGAGTTTTGGTGTTCTAAGTCTTTGAAATCTGCTAGTTAACGCTACCTTCTGTTCTTGGTAGCCTTTATAAGGCGATCACTTCGCTCGCCGTAGGTATCGCTCTTATTCTATTACTGCTAGGGACAATGTGAGTGATAGAAGCCAAAAGCTTGTATATCAATACGATATTAACTTGTTAATTGAGGGGTTATTGTTATTGTGTGCTTAACTGACTCTACAATAATTAAATTATTGAGTTTTTTATGATGCCCCATACCCTAAAAGGAGTTTATCGTAACGGCACATTCATTTTAGAAATAGGCTGTAATCTACCTGAAGGTGCTGAGGTTGAATTACTCATCTAATCAATATCTGTTGTTTCCCTACCTATTTCAGATTTAGAGAGTAAAAAACGTTTTCTCAAATCTCTAATTTCCCGAATGCAGCAAGATCTCATTCCCTTAAATGCACCTCATTTTACACGGGAGATGCTAAATGAACGAAGTTGATAGTAATATCTTAATTTATGTCAACGATTCTCGTGAACCTAATCAAGCAAAAAAATGCTCAGGTTAAACTTGAGAAACCTGAGACCTTACTGTTTGGAGCAGATGGAAACGGTGATGGTAAAAGAGACCTTTATGTAACCAGCGGAGAAGAAGCAGGAAGTGCTTCTATATTGAGGGTTAACGGACAAACTGGGGAATTTATTGATGTATTTATCAGCGATAATCTAGTACACTTGGTATTTCCGCTACGACTTTGGTTTTGAATGAAATAAGTGGTAATCAGAAATTCACTTTAATGTAAAACTCTAGCTATCCTCAATGGTGTTACAGGCTTAGAAGTAAATGTCATCAGGTTGGAAAGTTAAAGATGCTAAATAAATGATCAATATAGTTAGTAATGAATTGCTTACATAACTTTATGTAACAGTCGGTGTCACTTCCTGTCTGATCGAAAGTTTCTATGTCATGATAGGAGGTTAGAAGTAATTCGGCAACGGCGTTTGTTTTTAACATTGATGGGTTTTTTCCTTTTGGTATTTACAGACTTTTCTCCGAAATCTAAATCTCTACACTCTTATGATTTTGGAGACGTTCTATGTCAATTGACGTAGTCAACCTCTCTTATGAAGTTACCTAACATACTCTAACTGCGGTTTTTGCAGAATATGGTTCTGTAAAACGCGTGCAACTACCTACCAATAGTGAAACAGGCAAACTGCACGGGTTTGGTTTTTTGGAAATGGCTACAGAAGCTCAAGAAACAAGTGCTATTGAAGCACTTGATAGTGCTGAATGGATGGGTCCTGATTTGAAAGTTAACAAAGCTAAACCCAGAGAAGACAGAGCTAGTTCTTTTGGTGGTGGTGGTGGTGCAAATCGCAGTGCTGGTTTCCGCAACCGTTACTAAGCTATTGACTCCAGGATTGTCGCTGGTCCAAAACTTTTAGAAATTAATTGAATTTCGCAACGCCTCAGGTATTAGAAAATAGTAATACTTGAGCCCTTTTAATTGATGATTTTCTGTAAGAATTCAGGAGTCAGAATATCTGATTAATTGGTTAATTATCAAATAGATATTTTTGGCATTAGCCTGAAAAAGCTGACTGCTGATAGCTGAATGCTTACGATTTTCTGATTATGGTTATTCAGAAATTTTGATAACTAGTTTACCCATTTTTGTACTATCAAAAAGTTTGAGAATTGCTTTTGGTGCATTTTCCAAACCTTCTATAATTTCTTGAGTATATTTAATTTTATCCTCTTTTAACCACTATAACAAGATCCCTAAAAGCAACATTCCATTACGGCATATAATAGACGATAATAAAATCCTGTAATAAAACACGCCTAATCAAAACCTGACTAAAATAATAGGGAAAGGTACGGGTCATTTAGCATGATAAGCAGAAATTAATCTACATGAAGGAATGCGTGCACTTAAATTCACTTGCGTCAAAACAGCATCAATAATTTTCCCACCAACATTCTCGAAATAGATATCAATCCCATTAGGACATGACTTAGCTAGGGCTGGAATTAAATCAGCGGTTTTGTAGTTAATTGCAGCGTCAAAACCTAATTCTTCCCGCAACCATTGGCATTTTTCATCAGAACTGGTAATCCCTACGACACGACAACCTTTGATTTTGGCTATTTGTCCCACCAAAGAACCAACTGCACCAGATGCGGCTGAAACAACTACTGTTTCTCCAGCTTGGGGTTTGCCTATATCTAGCAGTCTAAAATAAGCGGTACAACTAATAAAACTAAGGGGATGTAAAAAGGTAGTCAGGGATGCTGGTAAAGGGTTAAGTAGTTTTGTGAAGGAACGGATGTTTTGAGTAGAAATTAGGGCGTAATCTTGCCATCCTAATAGTCCAGAAACCATATGCCCTGTTTGAAAGTTAGGATTTTTGGATTCTTCAACTACACCCAGAACTAAACCGCGCATTACTTCCCCAAGTTCCACAGGAGGCATATACTGGGGTTTATTAGTCATCCAAATGCGATGTAGATATTGCGTACTAATATTTAACCTTCTTGAATACTGGGAATTGCTTCTTCCCGATACTCAAAATTACTTTCTTTAATATCACCAACAGGACAAGAGGCCAAGGGCCACTGACTATTTATAGTTTTCTTCATAAAGATGAATTTACGAGTTTTGAAAAAAAATGTATCCTTTCTCGGGATGATTTTAGCAGATTGGCAGAAATTTTTTCTAAAATTTGCCATAATAATGGGGCAGCAGATCAGAGCAAAATTAGTCACAAAATGTTAATTAGTAAAACTATGACTAAGACTAAGTTTAACTGCCCTACATCTACCAATGCCTTATCTTACTGCTACTGGTTAAATTCGTTCCCTGATATCTAAATATACTACTTCTCAAACTCTGTGGATAGATACAGAAGTTGCTGACTATAAAAGTCGGAATCCTCGATGATCGCTGATTCAGATATTGGACAATCCTCAAGAGATCACTGATGACAGTGTTTATATTTTGGCTTTCCTAGAACAGCCCAATATGACTGTAGATTTTATTTAAAAAATCATGGTGAATGCGTCTATTAAAAAAGTTTTTCATAACCCTAATTATGATTTGATGTTATTGGGGAATAAAAAAGCTAGAAATATTATTTGTACTTTGGAAATGGGTAAGGTAATACCCTATCATATCCTACCTTTACCTAATTAAAAACTGAAAACTCTGGCTACTGTACTTTGTAATTTTCACGGTATTGATAAAGAAGAAAAAGGTAGTGATTGGGGTAAAAGACCTTTAACTGATGAACAAATAGAATTTGCTTACTTGGATTGCATTTATCTGCCTCAAATCCATTGGCAATTATTAGCATTACAGTCCAAAATTGTCTCAGATCCGGCAGGGGAAGGTTTAACTACACTTTCTCATAAATTTACAGAATTTGAACAAAATAGTAAGTTGATAAGTTCCGAATTTGATGACTTACAAAACCTATTAAAAAAAAGCTATACAAATTCAGAATGTTTCCCAAAATGAACATTGTCAACTTAGTGGTTATGAGCGTAAATCCGTGAAAGTGAAGTTTACATAACTGGTAAGATTTTTGGAAAATCAAGATGTTGATTTAGATTTTACTATTACTACTCTAACTGAGAAATTGCAAAAAGATTGAGGGAGAAATTTGGAAGAGTTAAATGTAGATTTTGAGAAAACTTCTGTTTGGCGATTAGTTGCTAAAACTCAGGAAGGTGCTGTTAATGATGAGTAATATATAAATCTTAAATTAGTAGTGGAAAAAAAGATACCTGATTATTCCAAGAAATTGGGGATATGAAGGTTGATAGAAATGTAGCTAATCACACATTTAAATAATTAAAAAATCCAAGTATTTATAAGTTAAATTGAGAATTTAATGGTTTAATTAAAAAAAGGTTGAACTATATTGAGAAAATATGAGGAAAGCTTGTCAATTGAGTGTAAACGTATAGTACAAGTTAGAATTATTATGGAGTGAGAAATAAGTCAGTTATGGTAATGATTTACTCCCCGTATCAAACGAGTCTATAAGAACTTATGAAATGGCAGTTATTGACACAAAAAAGGCATGTTTTAGGCAAAATATTCACGATAGCAGTGCTTACTGGTTGCACTGGAATGTTATGTGTTTCTTGCAATAGAAGTCAGGATGTTTTGGTGACAGAAATAGGGGTTAGTCGTCCAAATCGTCTGACTCCTAAAACTTCCAAAGCTGGAGAATTCTATATTCAAGGACAGAATCAACACGCTAAAGGCAACTCCAAACTTGCTATTGCTGCTTATAGTAAGTCGATTAGTCTGAATTCTCAATATGCACCGGCGTTTAAAAGTCGAGGGTTAGCATATTTTGATGTTGGTAATAAAGAAGGTGCGATCGCAGATTATAATCAAGCTTTGCGTCTCAATCCCAATGATGCGGAAACCTACAATAACAGGGGAAATGCCCGCGCATCTCTGGGAGATCAACAAAATGCGATCACAGATTACAATGAAGCTATTCGTCTAGCTAATAACTACGCTGAAGCTTACAATAATCGCGGAAATGCTCGTGCTACCCAAGGAGATAAAGATGGGGCGCTGGCGGATTATACTCAAGCTATTCGTATCGATCAAACCTATTCTGTTGCCTATAATAACCGAGGCAATACTTATGCTTATCAGGGTTATCAACAGAAAGCGATCGCAGATTATAATCAAGCTATCCGCCTCAATCCTAACTTTGCACCTGCCTTGAATAATCGTGGTAATGCCTTTGCCGCTACTGGAGACAAACGCAGTGCATTACAAGACCTACAACGGGCAGCAGCTATCCTTGATAAGGAAGGCAACAAAGAATTATATCAACAAGTAATGAAGAATATTGAAGAATTGGGAAGGTAAGGGTAATAGGAGTTCAGGAGTCAGGAGTTAGAAAAAGAAGATATTTCCCCATATCCCTCATCCCCCTCATCCCGAGTCCCCAATCCCCTATTCTTCAAAACTAGGAGTACGTAAATCTTCAACTAAAGCTTGAATATCTGCCACTGGTGGTGGAGTAAAACAGGAAACTGTAATGGTGAAGATAATATTAATGATCATCCCTAAAGTGCCTATACCTTCAGCAGAAACTCCAAAAAACCAAGGTGTCATTCCCCTAAATTTCAAACCGATAATGATAATATAGATGATAGTGAAAATTAAACCGGTTAACATTCCCGCAATAGCACCTTCGGCATTTGTGCGTTTATCAAAAATTCCTAACACTATCACTGGGAAGAAACTAGCAGCAGCTAAACCAAAGGCAAAAGCTACGACCTGAGACACAAAACCCCCCTGGTTTACGCCAAAATAACCTGCAATAACTAAGGCAAAACCGACAGATGTTCGCCCTACAAATACTCGTTTTTCTTCGGAAGCTGTAGAATCGAAGATGCGATAATAAACGTCATGGGCAATGGAACTATAAATTACTAGTAATAAACCAGAAGCTGTTGACAGTGCTGCTGCTAAACCTCCCGCTGCCACTAAAACTATGACCCAAGGTGCGAGTTTAGCAACTTCTGGGGTAGAGAGAACAATAATATCATTGTCGATGATAATTTCGTTAGTTTCTTCTTTGGGAGTTAACTGTAATTTACCATCTTTGTTTTTATCTTCAAACGTGAGAATTTTGGTTTTTTCCCATTTATTTGCCCAGTCTAATTGTCTAACTTCTTCAATTGTATGGTTGTCGAGAGATTGAATTAAATTATAGCGGGCAAACATGGATAAGGCCGGGGTAGTTGTGTAAAGAATGGCGATAAATAATAATGCCCAACCTGCGGAAAATCTCGCTGTACGAACATTAGGTACTATGTAAAACCGGATGATAATGTGGGGTAAACCGGCAGTTCCTAGCATCAAAGCAATAGTGATGAATAGGACATCCAACATGGTTTTGTTAGCAAAAGGTTGGGTATATTGCGCAAACCCTAAATCGGTCTGAATTTTATTTAAGTTATCAGCAACATCACTAAAGGTAAATGCTAACTGGGGAACAGGATTGCCCGTGAGAATAAAGGCGATCACAATGGCAGGAATCAAATAAGCGAAAATTAAGATGCAATATTGGGCAACTTGTCTCCAAGTAATACCCTTCATTCCTCCCAACACTGCAAAAAAGCCGACTATTACTATACCGATAATGACACCAGTATTTATATCAACTTATAAAAAGCCGCTAAAGAAAATACCTACACCGCGCATCTGGCCAGAAACGTAGGTAAGAGAAACAAAAATAGCTGCAACTACTGCTACTAAACGAGCTAGATTAGATTTATAGCGATCGCCTACAAAATCGGGAACTGTATATTTAGCAAACTTCCCCAAATATGGGGCTAATAATAAAGCTAACAAAACATAGCCACCAGTCTCCAACCCATCAAATAAATTGAACCATCATAACCCAAAGTAGAAATTAGCCCAGCCATGGAAATAAACGAAGCCGCAGACATCCAATCAGCTGCTGTTGCTGCACCGTTAGCAATGGAAAGAATACCCTGGCCAGCAATAAAGAAATCTTTTGTATCCTTTACCCGTGATTGCCAACCAATGTAAATATAGAGTGCAAAAGAAAGTCCAACTAAGATAATTGTCCAAAGTTCAACTGACACCATTTATCCTCACTTCTTATTATACTTGCGCTCCAATATATCCATTTGGATAGCATAGGTAAAAGTCAAACCTACAAAAATCAAAATAGATCCTTGTTGTGCCATCCAAAAGCCAAAAGGTAAACTAAAAAAGCGAATTGTATTTAATGGTTGAACCAATAAAATGGTAAAAACAATTGAAGCTAAAGCCCAAATAATTAAAAGATTTCTAATTAAAGCAGTGTTAGCAAGCCAATAGGCACGGGGTTGTTCTTCATCCATTATTGTTATCCATAGATAAACCAATCAGCGGTTATTATCTAGCCTGAATTCGGTTTTTTATGTTAATTTTTTTTAATTTTTGTGAATAGTTTGTCTAAAAGATATTTATATTATCATATACATATTTATTCCATCTTGATAGTCAACCTACCGGAAAATATAAAAACAATATAAAACCTCTCTCAATATCTTCCAGCCTTTCTTTGTAAGATAGACAAAAAGAGATTAAAAGAGGTTTTACAGTTAACTTGATAAATTAAATAGCAACTTATTAAGGTGCAAGGGCATTACCGCGTAATAAACTAGCGATGGTTTTGGCAGTAATTTTGAGTTGAGTGATGGGGTTAGCTGGAACTACTGTTTTGTACAAATAGCTATCAAATGTTAGCCGTTGTACATCTATGTCATCACACATTTCTACAAATGCCTCACGGGTAGCATCGGAACGATAGAACACGGTTTGAAGAAAATCCAATACCTTGTAAGTGAGTCCGTATTTCTTATCCCAACGCTTCAGGTAAATCTTCAAGTCGTTTTCTGTAGGAATACGCGCACCATTGTTAGAAACTTCCACAATGGTTTCTGCACACATCCGTCCAGATTTAGCTGCGAAATAGATACCTTCACCAGAGGACTTGGTGACATAACCAGCAGCATCACCTACCAACGCAATACGTCCAACTACACGACGAGGACGGGGATGTTCAGGGATGGGGTGGGCTTCGACTTTGATAATTTGACCACCAGCTAATTTTTTAGAAGCACGGGCGCGAATACCCGCTTGCAACTGTTTGATGTTGGCTTTATTAAGCTGCATTGTTCCTGTACCAACAGCTACGTGATCATATTTGGGAAATACCCAAGCATAGAAGTCGGTAGAAACGTCATTACCCACATACATTTCGGCCATGTCGTTGTAGTAGGCCATTTTGTCTTGGGGTAGACGAATGCGTTCTTGGAATGCGATCGCATAATTGTAATCCCCAGCATCCATTTCTTTAGCAATGCGGGAATTTGCCCCATCAGCACCAATCACTAAATCTACCTTCAGTGTTTTCGTAATCCCTTGGGCCCCACCTTCTGTATGGTCAACATAATGGATTTTACAGGGGTCAGTGTTGTTTGTGGGTATATCAAGTTTATGAACAGTGGCGTTAATTAAATTAGCACCTAGTTTTGCCGCCCGTTCGCGTAGGAATCCATCCAATACTTCACGGCGGCACATTCCTATATATTCTTCTTCATTTACCAGATTGATATCTACCTCACGATTAGAAGGAGAAATCATTTTCATCTTCCGCACTCGACGGTCGATAATCTCTGGAGGTAGGTCAAACTCACTCACCATACATAGGGGAATAGCACCCCCGCAAGGCTTGGCGTTATCCAGCTTGCGCTCAATTAAATAAGTTTCAATCCCAGCTTTTGCTAATGTCTCAGCAGCAGATGAACCAGCTGGGCCTGAACCAACAACAGCAACCCTTAGTGTCAAAGGTTTTCTCCCAATCTTCACATTTACCGAAAGCATCGTATCATGGACTTTCGGCTGATTTGGCGCTCAAGCGTAGGGTTTTGACAGAATTGCAATATACCTTAACATTTCTACATATTTATCGTCATTACCATTATAAATTTCTTCATGTTCAATAGACAAAGGTCAATGGTAAAAAATAAAGGGATAGGGAAATTCAAAATTCAAAATAGTGCTTCCAGCAGGCTGCGCCAACAAAATTCAAAATTTAAAGAACTTTTACCCCATACCCCCTACCTACTAGGGTGCTTTTATGTCATACAAGATGCAAACTTCTGTATTTGACTGTCTATCCCAAAAAATCAGTGTAACGGCGACTGTAGGTTATAAAATCACATTTCTCCCCACAAAGGCTTCCAATGGGCTCATCTAGTCTTGTATGGCAGCAAATCTTGCTCTCAATACATTAAACGGGTCATTGCTGAGGAAGGGTTAAAAGTCGCTTTCATCAAATCTGGAACCAGATTCCAAGCTTGTAAACAAGCAAATATTATTCTTAAATCCCAAGGGGAGGAACTAGAACCACCAACAGATATAAATGAGGATGATCAGACAAAAAACCTAAAGATATCGCACCTAAATCCTCTTGTCAAGATAGTTTTGATGTTGTGGATTTAGAAATAAATTGTGCTGATGCTAGTTGCAGTTGTCCAGAAGTACTGAATATGACTCCAGATTGTGGTTAAGTGGTTAATTAGACTGTAGTTCCCTCTATTGCAGTGCTGCTGATTGTAGTTCCCTCGATTGTGGTGCTTGTAGTTGGTAATTTTCTCTAATCCAATCTATTCTGGATGTGATATAAATGAAAATACAGTAATCCTACCTAAAAACCGTAGATTAGTTGCAGAGGTATAAAACCAGTGGGCATTGTAGTTGAAAACGTCTCTAAGCAATTTGGCAGTTTCCAAGCTGTTGATCAAGTGAGTATAGAAATAAATAGCGGTTCACTAGTTGCATTACTAGGACCTTCAGGTTCTGGTAAATCTACCCTGTTGCGATTAATATCCGGTTTAGAAATGCCCGATAGTGGCAAAATTATACTGACAGGCAAGGATGCTACATATCAAAGTGTACAAGAACGTAATATTGGATTTGTATTTCAGCATTATGCCTTATTTAAGCATTTAACAGTCAGACAAAATATTGCTTTTGGCTTAGAAATTCGTAAAGCTCCGAAAAAGAAAATACAGGGGAAAGTAGAACAGTTATTAGAATTAGTACAATTGAATGGGTTAGGCAATCGCTATGCTTCCCAACTTTCTGGTGGACAAAGACAACGGGTAGCATTAGCTAGAGCATTGGCTGTAGAACCTAACGTATTATTACTAGATGAGCCATTTGGCGCATTAGATGCAAAAGTACGTAAAGATTTACGTGCTTGGTTACGTCGTCTCCATGATGAAGTCCACGTTACCACCGTTTTCGTTACTCATGACCAAGAAGAAGCAATGGAAGTCTCGGATGAGATCGTAGTTATGAATAAAGGAAAAGTGGAACAAGTAGGAACACCAGCAGAAATCTATGACCATCCCGCTTCAGCATTTGTTATGAGCTTTATTGGTCCCGTGAATGTGTTACCCAGTAACTCCAAAATTTTCCAGACCAGCGGCTTTGATTCAGTTAATCCCGAAGTATTCTTGCGTCCCCAAGATGTAATTGTAGAAAGAATCGCCAACGGCACCACAGCACCAGCTATAGTGAGTCGTGTGATTCATTTGGGGTGGGAAATTCAGGTAGAGTTAAAGTTAGATGATGGACAAACTGTTACCGCCCATTTAACACGTGATCGATTTGATGAGTTAAAGTTAGAAGCCCAAGAGCGCGTCTACGTCAAGCCCAAAGACGCGAAATCTTTCCCACTTTTCTATTCTATATAGAAGCAACATAGAAGCAACTCCCCAAACCTACACCAACAGAGGGTTAAACTCCTTATATTTGCTAGATTTATGGGGTAGGTTTGCGTGCTGTTCCAGAAACTGGATATTAATTAAGTTCCAGAAACTGGATATTAATTAAATTATATAGTTAGACAGATACATCAAGAACTTTAATGGTTAAAATTGACTAAGCTTATGTTTTTTCAACCTTGTAACTTATATGTCATTTATGTCATTTGATATTGTCGGTGCTGCCGTCGATTTTGTTACTCTGACCACTAATCGAATTATTTCAGCATTTACCAGCCAAACACTTATTAAAGAAAATCAGATTAATCTACCAGCCACAGTTCAAAAACTCAGACAAGATCAGCGCGTAATTGAAGCAGAGATGGATTACTATCAGCGCAGAGAAGCCAGAAAAAAAGAATTTATGCAAATTCAGGAGACCCTCGTTAATACAGATACAGAGGTAATATTATTACCTGATAGACAAGAGAAATTACTTAAAATAAAGCGGGAAGAAATCGAAGATAGGAGCAAATTAAGTGCATTGTATTTAGATTTAAGTCGAGAGACAACTGCTAAAGAAATTGAATTTAGACAAAAAGAACTTCACAGAATTTTCTATCAGCAACAATGGCCTGGTATTTTGAGTCGTGATGAAGCACAGAGAATTTTCATAGATGAACACAAGAAACCACGCTTATTGATGTTAGTACCACCTCCAGATATTAGCGAAGACTTTCCGATTTCATTCCGTGATAGCCTCAGAAAAGAAATTCGCAACCAATTAAAACTTTTTTTAGAAAAATATTATCCTCTTAATGGTGATTACTGCCCAGTTGAATTTTATGGTAAATATTTTGAGCGTTCAATTTTTGATGCCGAAGTTAAGCAATTAGAGACAATCTTATCCGCTATACCAACCGCAATTATTTACACTGATATTACAGACCACGAAGTTTATTTCAATGTCAAATTTTGGGGTTTGCAAGAACCAGTATCTTTATCTTTTGAGCCTTGGAATTGGGAAGAGGTAAAAGGAAAACTTGAAGAAGTTGGCAGCGATCAGACTAAGAGTTTGCGAGCAATTAGACAAACTATTGTCATTCTGCACAAGCTGTTAGCAGCATTTTTAGCAGATTGGTATTACCTAAACATCAACCCAAATTATGAACCTCAGCTATTTAAATTAAGTGCAGATTTTCCTTCAGTCTGGACTGAAGAAATGTTGCAAAAACTCAGGATCATCCTACAAAGATATAGAGCGGCTTATAACTATGAGTTAAAAACATTAGCAAATCTTGAAAGGAAAAAACCAAAAGTTTGGTATTGTGTCGATACTCTGTATGGTCATTCAAATTATGTTTTGTCAATTGCTGTCAATCCTGACGGAGAAACATTTGTTAGTGGCAGTGCAGATAAAAACATTAAAATTTGGGATATCCAAACAGGTGAACTTCTTCACACCTTAACTGGGCATTCCAACTATGTTTGCTCAGTCGCTTTTTCTGCTGATGGACAAAAAATTGCTAGTAGTAGCTATGACAAAACATTTAAGTTATGGAGTTGCTTAAAAAGCAAAACTTTCATTGAACATTCAGATTGTGTAACTTCAGTTGCCTTTAATTATGATGGTAATACCTTGGCTACAGCCAGCTTAGATAAAACCATTAAAATATGGGATTTAAACACTGAAAACTTAATATATACTTTAACTGACCATGCAAACTATATTAACTGTGTAATTTTTACATTGGATGGACAGAAATTAATTAGCTGTGACTCTGATAAAACTATCAAAATATGGAGTGTTAAACAAGGTCTAGAAATTGTTAGCATTACTGGACATACAGATGCAATCAATACTATAGCTATTAGCCCTGATGGCAAAATTTTTGCAACTGGTAGTCATGACAAGACAATTAAACTTTGGTATTTGGCAACAGCAGAACTCCTACACTCATTTAATGGACATATAAATTCTGTCACCAGCATTGCTTTTAGTCCTGATGGCAAAACTTTAGTAAGTGGCAGTGGTGACAACACAATTAAGCTTTGGAATCTGGAGTCGAAAGAATTGATAAATACTTTTTCAGAACATTCCTCAAGCATTAATAGTGTGGCTTTCAGTGTTGACGGGAATAAGATCATCAGTGGGAGTGCTGATAATACAATCAAGATTTGGCAATTTGATTAATAAAAAAAGAACATAAGACCCGCAAGGTGATATGTCAATTATTACATACACTTTGGAAAGTGGGGAAAATGTAGGAATAAATCTTAAAAGCGGGCGATGGGACTCGAACCCACGACATTCTGCATGGGAAGCAGACACTCTACCACTGAATTACACCCGCAAATAGCAATGATGGAAACTTAGTCTAAATGTAATTATATCATAATTCAGGAAAAATTGAAGAACCGTATTTTTTCTGTGTTGGGCTTCTGAATAGAAAGCATAATGAACTGCATCAACTTAACTCATCAACTAAGACAAATTGAGAAGGATCATGTACACTTAATCCAATGGCAGTTAAAAGCACTAAAGTCTTTGGCTATACTAACTTCCTAATTTAGGATACGCCCTTCATTTGCCCGAAAAGCTTTGCTTTACCTTTTCGATCATGCGATCTCGCCCCTTCTGTAAGTAAAACACCGGGATTACTGGCCGCAGAACCTTGAACAATATCAAAAAAGCGGAATGTAAACTGACTGTAATTAGAATCGGTAAATGCGATTATACAAAATATATACCTTAAGCCTCCAGTATGTTCAACACCACTGAAATTATCATTAATGCTTTTGTAAATCAACTCCGATCAGGATACCAACGTACCTACGGTGGATTAAAAACTGATTATCAAGACATTATTGCTTGGGCTGGTAACATGGCATTGGAAAACATTGCTAACAGTGATGCTTTATATCACAATGTTGAACACTCGGTTCTTGTTACCCTCGTAGGACAAGAAATCTTACGTGGTAAACACATCCGCGAAGGAGGAGTTTCCAGCGAAGATTGGTTGCACGTCATCATTTCCCTATTGTGTCACGATATTGGCTATGTAAAAGGAGTTTGCCGAGAAGACCAAGAATCAGAAGGCCTATATGCTACAGGGCAAAATGGGAACATGGTTTCTCTTCCTACTGGTGCTTCTGATGCTAGTCTAACACCCTATCATGTAGATCGGGCAAAACTATTTATTGATGAGAGATTTGGTGGACATCCTTTAATAGATTCTGATGCAATTAAAGATAATATTGAATTAACTCGCTTTCCAGTTCCTAGCGCAGATGATCATCAAGATACCAGTCACTTTGCCGGATTAGTACGTGCTGCTGATCTAATTGGACAATTAAGTGATCCCCGTTACTTGAAAAAAATTACAAATTTATTTTACGAATTTGAAGAAACAGGAATCAACAAAGCCTTAGGCTATAAAAATCCTGGAGACCTACGCAAAAATTACTCCAAATTTTACTGGAATGGTGTCTATCCTTATATCAAAGAAGGATTACGTTATCTAGGTCTAACACAACAAGGAAAACAAGTTTTAGCTAACCTTTATTCCAATGTATTTGTTGTTGAACATGAGAAAGAAAATGAAGAACTGCGGTATTTAGCAGAACAGTTAAATGGTTAGGTAATTAACGTTGTTCAAATTTCGGATTTTTGGATCGAAAATTCAAAATTTTAAAAAGCTGTAATAACCCGAATTTATTCACTCGAAAAATCTAAAATCCAAAACTTAAAATCTAAAATTGTTAGACTTGTAAATAAAAATTATGAATTGGTGGCAGAGACTCAAGAAAAATCCTTTAGCGCAATTTGGGGCAACTCTACTATTAGTGTTCTATTTAGCAGTAATTGGGGCTGATTTTATCGCTCCCTATAATCCTTATGATTCACAGCAAAATGCTTCACTGTTGCCACCAACCCGTATTCATTGGGTTTCCCCAGAAGGTAAATCTATTACTCCCCATATTTATCCAACAACTCAAGGAGACACAAGTCTAGAAACAGGGGAAAGGAAATTAATTATAGACCTTAAAAAACCAACACCGTTACGTTTCTTTATTTCCGGGACTGAATATAAATTATTTCAATTAAGTTTACCCCTACCTCCTAAATGGGATGAAGTCACCATTATTCCTGGTATACCCCTAAATTGGCATTTATTCGGTTCAACTGGCGAAGCAAAATGGAATATTTTGGGTACTGATGAACAAGGAAGAGATCAATTTAGTCGTCTGCTTTATGGTGGTCGGATTAGTTTATTTATTGGTATTTTTGGCATCATCATCACCTATCCATTGGGCTTGCTGATAGGTGGTATCTCTGGTTATTTTGGCGGTATAATCGATAGTGTAATCATGCGTTTAGCAGAAGTGTTGATGACCTTTCCCAGTATTTATATGCTAGCAGCATTGTCAGGAGTATTAAGTCCACAATTAACCAGTACACAAAGATTTTTATTAATTGTTGTGATTACATCTGTAATTAGTTGGGCAGGTTTAGCCAGAGTGATTCGTGGTCAAGTTCTATCAATTAAAGAACGAGAATTTGTACAAGCATCACTAGCCATGGGTGGTAAGCCGATTTATATTATTCGCCGTCATGTTCTGCCCCAAACGGCTAGTTATGTAATTATTTCTGCTACTCTAACAATTCCTAGTTTTATTAGTGCAGAAGCAGTTTTGAGTCTAATTGGTTTAGGGATTCAACAACCAGATCCCTCTTGGGGAAATATGCTTTCTTTAGCTAGTAATGCTTCAATTTTAGTATTACAACCTTGGCTGATTTTGCCACCTGCAATATTAATTATTCTCACCGTTTTAGCTTTCAATTTACTGGGTGATGGGTTGCGCGATGCCCTGGACCCCCAAAGTTTGCAGAGGTAAGTGGGGAAGATGCGATCACTAACCCTATCTTCTATCTTCTTAGATGGAAATTTCATAACAATCAAGGGGAATATGATAGACAGTGATTGTATTTCCTATTGAGCGATCATATTCACTCACTAACTCATTTTGTAAAGAAGCAATAACTTGACCTTGGGTCAATTTTTATCTTATATAAAGGCTATTATCAGAGTCAGTAGATTTTCTATTTAGTTCTCTAAGAGTGTTCCAACTAAAAAACTTATCCAAAATGTCAGTCGCCTCGACAAAAGATTTCAACAAACCATTTTTTCAAAGTTGGTAAGCAGTGAATCTGCTCTTCGATGTCCGCCATTGCTTGTTGTGTCAGTTTAACTCCTGTATGATAAATTGTCTCAACCAAAGTAACCATAGGATTTTCGCCCTTGAAAGTTAGGGTAGAAGCGAATCGTAGTATAGTTTCGGCACGGGTTTTTACACCTCTATCGAACTCTCCGATTTTAATTCCCACCTTAGCATCTATAGAAATTGTCAATGTTGTTGATTCATCATCCGCTTGTTGATTGATGCGATTAACTCCTTTAAAGATGGCTTCTGTTTCTGGTATCTGTTTGATTGGTTTTGTTTTAGCCACCCTTTTTAAGCCATAAAGTTTAGCTTGTTTGGAATTGACTATTCTCTGAGCTGTAGAAACGGCAGCATACATACTAGGCTGGCTGAGGTTGATCCATCAAAGTTAGTCGGTAGGCTGTGAGCTTTCATAACACACAGGTTAAATCTCACTTCAGCCCAAGCTAACGGTGCAATGCCAGTGCTTGCTGTTAAATCGGCGTCACATAACTGGATGATGGAGGTGTATGATGTATCTTTAGCTGATGACCAAACCTCTGCTAGTTGTTGTGCTAAGTTATTGTATGATGGTTGCTGCTGTACGAGTCCTCAGATCCTGTCATATCTAGGAAATGACTCTTTTTGAAGGAATACCCGAACGCTAACATGGAAGTTTCTCTCTCATATTATCATGTTGGTTTGGACCTTTCTACACAGCAAATATACTAGACCTGTCAGGAAAATTAACTTGGTGTCAAACAAATGGTAGAAGGGAATTTTGAGCGTCTACCAAAAGGAAAAATCCACTTAATTATATTCAAGAATATCCACATCGTAG
>CAKZGI010000348.1 GCA_936914905.1 uncultured Trichormus sp.
TCTGGTGTATAGATATTATTGGCACTCTTACACCTTATTTAATCCACTTTCCTTAATATCTAAATTATTATCACGAATTTTATTTAAAGCCCGTTCTAAATCAATTTATCTTTGTTCTAGTTTATCATCTGCATCAACCACAATGATGATCATATCTACCTCTTATGGTTTCCATAAAATAACAATATGGGCTAGATATTTTGGATCTAAAATAGAATGTCCAGTGCGTAAAGTAAGTTTTTGAGTTTCTTTAATTGACAGATGTCTTTGGACAAAATCACGATCAGGAAATCCAGCATTTTCCAATTCTCGTCTAATTAAACTATGCAGTGCGCCTTCATTTTTTCTTTCAATTACGTTGCCACCATCTTCTGGTTTAATATAAGGAATACTTGCCCCCTGTTCTGCCTCCCCTTCAGCAATTCATCCAATCCGAGACGATTCATTCTGGATTTCCTCCAAACAAATTCGTCAACCAAAGTTCACCTAATGCTCCATCATAAGCCTCTAAAGCTTTTTAAAAGCGGACAGAATCTATAGGTAATTTATGAACTTGAATTTTACCTTCTTTATCTGAATCAAAAGTACGCACCTGATGTGGTTCGACGTAATTTAAAAGCACAGGAGAATGAGTTGTAATTAAAACCTGCACAGGATTACCAGTTATTCCTTCAGTGGAAACAATTTTTAGCAACTCCATCATTTTGTGCAGTAACCGAGGATGAACTCCATTTTCGATTTCTTGAAAACAAATAGTACTTGGAGTATTTTCTTGATATAGTGCAGTGAGAAAAGCCGAAAGTCTCAATGTAGCATATGAATATATCAGCAGCAGGGATATGATGATCTGAATATATATCAACTAATTCCAGGGAAAAGGTTTGATTTTTACCACTGAGCAACACAATTTTTTTAATATTAGGAACAAGCTGTGTTGAACTCTCTTGTAATTCATCGAAACCCTCACGATTAGTATGCAAAATACCAAGTAAAACATAAGCAATTCATTCTCTAGTCCTTTCCATCCTGGCATTTGATCAACCTGTGAAAGAGATATAAATTGGAGCAAAATCGTAAATATTAACCTTTTTAAGAGCTTTGTATAGAGGAGTATAGAGGAGAAGTAGAAAAATGATTAGAAACTAAAAATTCCCTTAATTGACTCGTATATCTATCTACTAGAGTCTTAATCTTTTCAAGATTACCTAACTTTACAGCTTGCTCAGAATAATCAAAATAAACTCCTAAATTAATGATAGGTGTATACTCTTCATCAGAATTTTATGCTATGGGCAGGGTACTAACCTGAAAGCTAAAATAATCTGGTTTTCCATGCCGAAATTTAGATTCAATACTGTGCACATTTTTAAGTACGTTCTCTAAAGAATCTGAAACAATTCATATAATTTTATTATGGTTTGTACTATCTATTAGCCTTTGCAAAAAATTAGATTATACAGCCAAAGCTTCACAAATGTTAGATTTACCAGAACCATTAGGAGCAATGAATACAGTCAATGGTTCTAAATCTACTTCTGTATCAAAAAGACTCTTATAGTGTTGAACTGTGAGTTTAGATAATATTTATTTATTAAAGCCCTACAATTCCCAACTTTGCAATTTTATCACTGCAACGAATTTTCTAAACTTAAACCATCAACTCTAATTAAATGACTATCATTAGAAACAACCTTAAACCTTCAATCATTACAGTTGCAGAAATTAAAACATCTTCACTTTGAATCTTCACTTTGAATAGGTAAACCCTTTAATCTTAAACTGGCGTCAATTTCCGCAGCTTTTCCTAAAATTGCCAAATCATCTAAAGAAATAATTGGATACTTTCAACAAAATTTGTGAAATCTTCCTCTTTGCTTAGAAGCATCAACCGATGAAAATCATCTCCTAATGTCAAAATAGGTAATAGAGCTAATAGATATAATTTTTCTTTGAGCTTTAATATCTTCAATTTTTTCAGTAATTTTAAGATTGCCTCTAATAGCTAAATAAACAATGTTAGTATCTAACTAATAATCCATAAATCACCTATTTCGTTTAATTACCTCGTCAAAAATAGCCATTTGTTCAGGTGTGAAGTCATCACCTATTTTTGGTAAAACTTCTACTGACATTATTCCATTACAATGATCTTTTAACTCACTATCTATCATAGTATTAAATTCTTCTAATGGTAAATTTCTTAAGAAGAGTTTAACAAGATATTTGACTATATTTGACTATTTATACATAATTAATATCCTCTTTTTTAAAGATAGGGTTCTCTTCCATCAAAATAGATACTAATTGCTCAACTCTGTTCATAACTGATTCTTGACGAATATTGGTTGATAACATAATTATCACCTCTCATATAATATATGTTGCTAGTTAGAAAACAGGTGACAGAAAGCCAGAATTACAATCAGTCACCCATTTCTCTATTTCCGCTTTACCCCAGACTTAGAAGCCTTAGCCGCTTTTTTAGCCGCTTTTTCTGCCTCTATAGCCGCTAACTTAGCTTGTTCTTTCTCTTCAGCAATCTTGTTGAGATAGTAATGATAATCTCCCAAATAAACTCGGAATTCACCATCACGAATTTCCACGATTTTGTTAGCTACTTGAGAGATAAAATAACGGTCGTGGGATACTACAATCGCTGTACCATCATAGTTTTGCAAAGATTCTTCCAACATTTCTTTGGCTGGAATATCTAAGTGGTTTGTCGGCTCATCCAGAATGAGTAAATTTGCTGGACGTAAAAGCATTTTTGCTAATGCTAAACGGGCTTTTTCTCCGCCACTTAATGCCGCAACTTTCTTAAAGACAGTATCACCAGCAAATAGGAAACTTCCTAAAAGTGTGCGAACTTCTTCGTTTGTCCACTCGGGAACTTCATCATGAATTGTTTCCATGACTGTTTTCGTCAAGTCTAAAGCTTCTGCTTGATTTTGCTCAAAGTAACCAGGAATGACGTTGTGATCACCAAGCTTCACAGTTCCTTCGGTGGGTGGTTCTGCACCCAGAATAATTTTCAACAGTGTAGATTTACCAGCACCATTCGGACCGAGAAAAGCAATTCTATCTCCCCGTTCAATCAGCAGATTTGCACCTAGAAAGAGAATTCTATCTCCATAAATATGAGTTAATTCTTTAATTTCTACCACTTCCCGACCACTGCGGGGTGCGGGTGGAAAACGAAAATGCAGTGTTCTTACTCCACCAGTGGGTGCTTCAATCCGTTCTATTTTGTCTAGTTGTTTTTCCCGGCTTTTCGCTTGGGTACTACGGGTTGCACTAGCGCGGAATCTATCAACAAATGCTTGTTGCTTTTCTAATTCTTTCTGCTGGCGTTCAAAGGCGCTCAATTGTGCTGATTGATTTTCAGCTTTTTGTTGTAGGTAAGATGAGTAATTACCAAGGTATGTACTTGAAACTCCACGTTCAGTTTCTACAATTTGGTTGCAGAGTCGGTCAAGAAATTCCCGGTCATGGGAAACTATGACCATTGGAGTAATTAGTCCTCTGAGGTAATTTTCTAACCACTCGATGGTTTCTAAGTCTAAGTGGTTTGTCGGTTCGTCCAGCAGTAACAAATCTGGCTTTTGGAGCAGGATTTTACCCAAACTCATCCGCATTTGCCAACCACCTGAGAAAGCACTAACCAGGCGATCACCATCTTCTACCTGAAACCCCATCTCTGGTAAAATCTTACCAATGCGAGTATCTAAGCTGTAACCATCCAAAGCTTCAAACTTGCGTTGCCAGCGATCCATCTGGTGAATCAGTTCATCTAGTTCTTCTGGCGTAGAGGTTTCCATATCTCGATGCACCTGAGCCAAAGCTAACTGCACTTGGTTAGCTTCTTTAAATACTGTCCACAATTCTTCATTAACAGTGCGACTTGGATCTACTTCAAATTCTTGGTTTAGGTAAGCTATATGCAAACTGCTAGGGCGGATGATTTCTCCAGATGTGGGTTCCATTTCCCCAGAAATGATTTTCAGTTGGGTGGATTTTCCTGCACCGTTAACACCTACTAAGCCAATGCGATCACCTGGTTTGACTTCCCAGTTGATATCTTTGAGAACTTCGCCAGTAGGATAAATTTTACTAATATGTTCGAGTCGCAGCATCCAGTATCTCTCAGGTAGGGGATAGAAGGGGTAAAGCTAAAGCCGTATTTAATCTTAACAAAATTTAACGACAAATTGATATCAATATCATCATTATTATACATTCAGTATAAAGGAATACATTAAATATCAGATTAATTAAAAATACGTATAATATAAAATGAATTAAGAAGATGAATGCACAAGTGGCATGTCGTATCGAGATATCGCCTAACTAACGCCAGTTCGCACCTTAAATAGGGGTTAATAAATTGGTTAAAGTCCTCCTTAAAAAGGAGGATTTAGGAGAATATAAAGTTTTGGATACCTCACCTATAACTTATAAAAATGGCAAAAATGCCATACTCTAGGACTTTGATTTTTAACTTCGTTTGATCTGGCTGCAAAGTTATAACCTAATAGGATGTCTGAATTTAATATGATTCGTCAGCACTCCTATTTGATTTTTGCGAAACTAGGTACACCTAAATCTTCTAGAATCATCTTGCCTTTTGCCTGCCTACACAACTAATTGTGGCTTTGTCACACAAGCAATCAGAAACCAAATTGGATTCCTATATATCTTATCACTTTACAAGTTTAATATTATATTTCGAGTTAGTTCTTCACCCTTTATTGCTATTAACTCTTATTTAATTAGCTTTTTGCCTCATGATTGTAATTGGCAAACCCCATCCTTGAGAAACGGATGTTATTTGTTAAATGATAGCAGTTTAGTATACCCTGATCAGGAAACCAGCTAAAGTAATTAGGCTTATTATGTATCCTGGGTTTGCATAGTCACGTAGATAACAATGCATATTAATAGCAATGCTTGGATCTCTAGTGGGTATCGTATCAGTTTGTTGTTCTCCAGCTTGAGTATAGGATTCTCCTGGATTGGACAGAGTTTAATTGATATAGTTTCGTGAAAATATGATTACATTTTTTTATTAACATTAGGGATGATTTAATCAAACTCAGAGAGTGAGTTACAGTTACATTATAGGAGTTAATTCTTTTAAATTGTAGAAATATCCAATCTCTTGATATATTATTTGCCGATTTATCAGAAAATACTTTGATTATCTTCTGAATGCTGATTAATTCATGGTTAAGGGAGCTATATCTTTATTAAAAACTGTTAACAAATTATGGAAAATCCAACTTTATTTTTGCCAAAAGGTTGACAATTTTGACAGTTGTAAAGAATCATCATAGTGAAACCGGATAGTAAATAGTGAGGAAACTATGCACACAGTTATTCTCGTTCTGGTTGAAGTGTTAATTGTGATTGGAGTGTCACGACTGGTAGGACTAGCCTTTAAATCAATAAAACAACCATTAGTAATTGGTGAGATTGTGGCCGGTATTATGCTCGGACCATCTTTATTTGGTTTAATTGCCCCCCATGCAGCAGCTACACTGTTTCCACCAGAAACGATACCTTTCCTGAATGTTTTATCTCAGGTAGGGCTAATATTTTTCATGTTTTTGATTGGTTTGGAGCTAAATTCAAAATATCTCAGCGGTAATTTACAAGCGGCTGTACTGACCTCAAATGTTAGCATTGTTGTTCCCTTTTCTCTCGCCACAATTTTATCTTTGCTGCTTTATCCTCTAGTTTCCAATGGTACTGTCTCTTTTACCGCCTTTACCTTATTTTTAGGTGCAGCAATGTCAATCACAGCCTTTCCTGTGTTGGCAAGAATTATCACTGAAAATAATTTGCAAGGAACAAGGTTAGGGACATTAGCTTTAACTTGTGCTGCGGTAGATGATGTAACAGCTTGGTGTTTGTTAGCTCTAGCAATCGCTGTCGCTCGTCATGGTAGCATTGACCGACAAGCTATCCTCACAATTATTGCCAGCCTTCTTTACATAGGTTTTATGTTCACCGTCGGGCGTTGGTTTCTCAAACGTCTAATCACCCATTATCGCCGCGCTCGACGTTTGAGCCAATTTGTTCTGGCTTTAATTTATATGGGAGTTGTAGCCTCCGCACTGATTACTGAATTGATAGGCATTCACCTGATTTTTGGGGCATTTTTATTAGGCGCAGCCATGCCTAAAGATGCTGAATTAGTCAGAGAATTAGCCATAAAAACCGAAGATTTTGTCTTAATTTTTCTATTGCCAGTGTTTTTTGCCTACAGCGGTTTAAAAACACAAATTGGCTTACTGAACCGTCCGGAATTATGGTTATTATGTGCCTTGATTTTAGGAGTTGCGATCGCAGGCAAATACATTGGTACTTATGTAGCAGCTCGTGTCAGTGGCATTAACAAGCGAGAAGCTTCTGCACTTGGTTGGTTAATGAATACTCGTGGTTTAACCGAATTAATAGTTTTAAATATTGGTTTAGAGTTGGGTGTGATTTCACCCTTACTTTTCACCATGCTAGTCATTATGGCCTTAGTGACAACATTTATGACATCACCATTACTGGAGTGGACATATCCAAAACGGTTAATCAGGTTAGATGTAGTAGAAGCAGAAGCAGAACAGGAAACAGATACAGAGGTTACAGAAAGCATAGAATCTTTCGTTACCCCCTACCGCATTTTAGTACCAGTAGCTAATCCCACCACCCAAAAAGGTTTGTTACAGTTGGCAGTAGGTATAGCTTTTAACTATGGACAATCGGCTGTTATCAATCCTTTCAGCCTGATTGAATTAGAAGAAGACTATAGTTTTGAAAGCACCCCAACTGAAGCAAACCGATTAATTGCCGAACGTCGTCAACAACTAGAAGAATTAATTAGTACCTTAGAACCACCAAGCATATACTCTCACATACATCCCATTGTTCGCATATCCAGCAATGTCGCTAGAGAAACAGCACAAATAGCCAAAATCGAACAACCAGATTTAATTCTTGTCGGATGGCATCGTCCAGCCTTTAGCAACAATCGCTTAGGTGGAAGAGTTGGACAAATTCTCACAACCGCCCCAGTAGATGTAGCAGTATTTGTGGATAAAGGTGGAGAACGTTTAGAAAGTTTGTTAGTTCCCTACTCTGCAAACATCCACGATGACTTAGCCTTGATTATTGCCCTGCGACTACTCATTAACCGCGATACTTGTATGTTACAGATTTTACAATTCCTAACAGTAAATCAAACCCAAGATGAATTAAGTTATGAATTACACGCGATGATCGAGAGATTACCAGCTAGTGTACGCGAGCGCATAGAAATCAAAACCGTAGCCGCCCCAGAACCAATGGAAGCCGTAGTTACAGCCTCAGAAAATGTTGACCTAACCATTGCCGGTACCAGTCGCGCTTGGGGTATTGAAAGACAAACTTTAGGACGATACACAGATGAACTAGCAATAAAATGCCGTTCCTCACTACTGATCACCCGTCGCTACAGTCAAATTACCTCACATCTGACTTCCCTACTACCAGAAGTTACCCACCAAGAAATAATTCGTAATTCACAGCAGGGAATAGATAATTCTCCCCTATCACCAATCACCAACAATCACTAATCACCCATGATCAATCATTTCAATTTTAAATCCTTAGCATTTTATGGAGTAGCGATCGCATCAGTTCTAATCTTATTCAAAACAGTCACCGCCTATGGTGAAAATCATCTCCACGCTACCTCCCCCATTAACAGCCGCTATAGTCTCACCCTGTCCAAAAATTTGCCAAACTGCAAACAAACAAACAAACTGATTCTCAATATTCTACAATCTGGTATTTACCTCAATGCCTCATTATCACCAGTAATCACCAATGCAGATACAGAACAACAGCTTAATCTCACAGGCATCTTAAAAAATCAAAACCTAGATTTATCTGGCAAAATAGACATTGCCAATTTCTGTCAATATCCTGCTTCCCAGACAAAAGCAATTCAAACTATTGCAATTCAAATGTCACAAATCAATCTAGATAATATTCCCGGTCAAATAAAACTTAATCAAAATTCTACAACTTTAGAATTTACCGCCATACCACAAACAGATCAAAAAGCAAAACCCAAATCAAATAGCCATTAACATAATGAAAATTAAACTCAGAAACCAGAAGATTTTCCCCTTATTTCCTTTTGAAGTTAGCTTATTTAGATTATTATATGCAGTCATTACCCTCAATAGTGGCAATAGTCTTGCCGCTGCAACAGTCGCGAAACTCAATAAATGGTACTTTAACCCCAAATCACAGCAACTAGAAATTTCCCTTTCCTCAACCACAAACCCTGAGTATTTCTACCTTGATCAACCCCCGCGTTTAGTTGTAGATTTGCCGAACACCCAATTAGGTAATGTTGACACCCAAAAAAACTATCCTGGAACCATCCAAAGAATTCGCGTTTCCCAATATAGCCCTAACATTACCCGCATAGTCATAGATTTAAAACCAGGAAGTTTTATAGATGCCAACCAAGTGACACTTCAGCCCCTTTCCCCAAAAAACCCCACTCGCTGGGTTTTACGCCCCATATTTTTCCATAATAGCACTTCTCCAGCGAATCAACCATCCCCCACCCCATTGATGACCCTCCCACCACCATCCACCAACTTGCCCTTGAACCAACAACCATTTGTGATTGTACTGTCCCTCAACACTCAAAATCTTTCTCAACTATCCAACTTAATGATTGTCCCAATTTCTCAGATCATCCGAATACCATTACCATCCCCAATTCTTCACCCAATGTTCCTAATTCCCAGAACTATACAGATCAAATTATCAATATTCCCATAATTGAATTTGGTCAACCACTACCCACTATTAAATAAAAAGTCAAAAGTCAAAATTTGAAATAGGGAATATTTATCTTTCTTCTACCTCCTGACTCCTGAATTCTTACATTTTTAGAATCTTTCTGTATCCTGAGAAGGTCCAACTGCTCCCGGTTGAGATAAGAAAAAGTTTTGAGCAGATTCATTTTGATATATACACCTAATATCTGGCTTTTCACTGTCTAAGTTACCAGTAAAGCCAAAAGTATTCAGGCGATTTTTACATTCCCTCACCTGATCTGATGTGACAAGTTTTTTATTTTCCAAAATTGCCCAGTTATTCTGCCGGAGAACACATCCAGGACGGATATTCGGCTGGGCAATATAAACATTAAAAGGATTGAGAGTCACAAACAGTCTGGCATCCATCACCATCGCACTGGCGCCATACTGCACACAAATTTCAGGGTTTGGTGCCCTCGTATCAATAAATTCACGGGAAGCTACATTTGATGGAGTCAAAGTAGTTGTAGAACTAAAAGCAATCCCAATCCCAATACCCAAAATCAATACACCTCCCAAAATAGCAATGGTGGTGAAGTTAAATATAGGGGATTGGAAAACAGAGGGTTTAGAAGTAGTAGCTGATCTACCAGTAGGTTTACGTCTCATTTTTGCTTAATCACCTTCACGCCAACTTGGGGGGAATGCTTGATTCTCTCCCTACCTTAGTATGAAGAGTCTTGAGGAAAATTATCCCTTATTTTCGATCTAATTCCCATAGCTCTTGTGGGATGGGTATGTTATTGACTTAAAAAGTGTAATACTAAGTACATGCTTTGTAGAGTTTATCCCAGTGCAAAATCGGTGTAATGTCGCAATTTTGGAGGATTAAAACCTGAAACAATGTCTTTCTTGGGAACACCAAGTTCAACTAATTCATTACCAATACCAACTTCTGTCCCATCCTGCTGAACCCAAATTTTGCCATCAATAATATCAAGATGCAGGACAGTACCATAAACTCGCTTGGAGTCAGGCCAACCAACATATACTAGTTGATAGTGGTCGTGTTCAGTATCAAAAATAGTTTCAGCTTGAATGCGTTTATCCCAAACTAATTGAGCGCTTGCAGTTAGTGGATTTTGTATATGCTCTCGGTATTCATCAATGGTAGCCATTTTTCGATTACTTCCTCATCAATAATAGACCTCTTGCAAAATTGTTTCTGTGGTATGATAGAGAGTTTTATACTTTAATTTTTTTAATGTATTTTTGGTGTTGTTTGCGCTCGCTAATTCAAACATAACCGTGTAACTCTAACTTTTGGCTAAAACAGCGCGATTACTAACTTACCAACAACGATAATCTGACTGCATAGTGGAGAAAAAAGCCAGTAATGACCCAGCCTTCTAATATCCGCCAACTGTTAACTGATGGCAAACTAGGACTGCTACCATATCTAGATAACCGCCTCAATGATATAGCCAATTCCTGGCAGCAACTAGAAAATCTACATTTATAGCCTTATGATATTGAGTTGGGAGAATGCAACACCATAGCCGCAAACGAACCCAGACCTCTAACTACTCAATCAGTTTCCCTCAAATGCTTTATCACTGGTAGTAGCAAAGATCAATTAGAACTCTTACTTTTAGCATCAGAATTACAAAATTCCCTAGACGCAAGCATCTTTGAATGGAGTAACCGAGAATGGTATCAATTCGAGAAACCCTTACGGCGACCTGTAACACAAATTACAGGTCGTTTAGATTACGAACTGCAATAAAGACCTGCTCATTCTTGCCGTCTGGGCATCTATCGAGAATTTGATTTAATCTACACGATCAGCTTTTGAAGCACAAATGATTAGACTCAGCAGTCAGTTAAACAACAACTGACCACTGAGCACTAACCAGTGACTAACTAGCTAACAGCGTCTTTTCTAGAGGAGTCCAACGGAAATAGCGATCACCACCCCGTTCAATCACAACTTTTACCCGTGGTTCCAACTTCGGTAAGTTAGCCAAATACTCAACTTCCTGATCAGAAAGAATATGTCCCTCAATAATCCATAGCAATAGACCCTTCGACTTAGGTGGTAGCTGTTCTAGATGAGAACTGATCATCGGTGGTAGATAATGCACCTCACCCACCGCTGCACCACTACCAGTACTTTTTTTACCCAGATGAGGAGGTCTAACTCCATGAACTCTTGTCAAATATGCAGCAACATCTCCTAGTCCCCTGGCAGTAATGTGGAGGCTAATATAGCCAGCAGCCCGCAATCGCCGACGATACCGACCTTCATAGCCTCCTTCCAGAGGAACATATACACCCAGAGCGCCAAATTTCTCCAAATCGCGGATTAAACCATTGCCAGTGGTAATTAGTGCCATAGATTTTCGTCTTATCCCACTTAGATATCTCTATTATTCACCCTTTGATGGTAGATTAAGTTAGATTAAGTCACAGAATATTAGCAATATAGGGCATCAAGCGTAGGCAATCATGTAATTTCCCTCGTTGATTCATCCCCACGCAAAACCTGACCACTAAATTACTAGACAAAAATACATTAATGATTTATATTATTAGATTGTGACCAAATAGTAAAATTAAGCATAATTTCTTAATTTAGCACCCTCAACCAGTGAGGCATCGAAGATTTGATGACATCACAATTTGCCCAGATATAATTTGGTGTAAATGTACAAGAGACTGCTAAACTAGAAAAACTTTCAGGTCAAACTCAGAAGCTAATGGCTATCAACCCAAAGCCAAATAAAAGCTTCAGTCCATGTTCACTCCCGCAGCCCCTAAAAAAAGGCAAATCCTCAAACAATAGTTTAAGGTATTTAGAGAAGTAGAGCCTGAATAGCAATTTTCAGGAAACGGATACTGAGCGGAAATTCCCCACTTAAGTCCCACTACAATCGGAGAGTGCCCGAGCAATCGCTTGGACGAAAGCATTGCTGCACACAGCGCAAAGCAATAACGTCTTGATTGATTTCAGAAGTAACACCTTTTCATAAGGAAGGTAATTATTACTGTTCTGGTGACCAAGTGAGTGAACAATAAACGGATTCACCAAACAGCAGAGTCGTTGTTACGTCACAAAAAATTTGGACTGGCGTTAGACAGTGCAAATTTCGGAGGATAAACCCTCTCTCATGACGTTATTCAAACTTGTCTCTAAAAATCCGATTCCAAGGTCAGCAACTAGAAAGGAGAACCAGTTACTGTGTCTGTAGGTATTCTCGGCACCAAGCTGGGCATGACCCAAATATTTGACGAAGCAGGAGTAGCTATTCCTGTTACCGTAATTCAAGCCGGTCCATGCACTGTTACACAAGTTAAAACACAACAGACCGACGGTTATTGTGCCATTCAAGTTGGTTATGGCGTAGTCAAACCTAAGGCTTTAAATAGACCCCTGCTAGGCCACTTAGCTAAATCATCAGCTGCAGCATTGCGGCACTTAAACGAGTATCGCACTGATGCCTCCGCTGATTATGCTTTAGGTCAAGAACTTAAAGCAGATATTTTTAGTGCAGGTCAGATTGTAGACGTAATCGGTACAAGTATCGGTCGCGGTTTTGCCGGCAACCAGAAGCGTAATAACTTCGGTCGTGGTCCCATGTCACATGGTTCCAAAAACCATAGAGCGCCTGGTTCCATAGGTGCTGGTACAACCCCTGGTCGTGTTTATCCAGGAAAACGTATGGCAGGACGTTTGGGAGGTACTCGAGTCACAATTCGCAAACTGACCATAGTGCGAGTAGATGCAGATCGCAACTTAATCCTGATTAAGGGTGCCATTCCTGGTAAACCAGGTGCATTAGTGAATGTCGTACCCACAAATAAAGTTGGTAGATAGTAAATAGTTTTAGTTGTTTAGCTGTCAGCTTCAACTGACCACTGGCAACCGACAAAGGACACAAAGATGGTTGAAAGTGTAGTTAAAAATTGGCAAGGAGAGCAAGTTGGCGAAACCAGCTTTGACTTCCGAGTTGCCAAACAGGAAACAGCAGCGCATATAGTACATCGCGCCCTCGTCAGACAAATGACCAATTCTCGCCAAGGAACAGCCAGCACAAAAACTCGTTCCGAAGTGCGTGGTGGTGGTCGCAAACCTTGGCGGCAAAAAGGAACAGGTCGCGCCCGTGCTGGTTCTATTCGTTCACCCTTATGGCGTGGTGGTGGTGTGATCTTTGGACCCAAACCCAGAGATTTCAACCTAAAGCTAAACCGTAAAGAGAGACGTTTGGCACTGCGGACAGCCTTCATTAGTCGCGCCGAAGATTTAATTGTTGTAGAAGAATTTAGCAACGAACTACAACGACCCAAAACCAAGGACTTGGTAGCAGCATTAGCCCGTTGGGGAGCAGCACAAGAACAAAAATCCTTGTTAATTTTGTCTGAAATAGCAGAAAACGTACTTTTGTCAGCCCGCAACATAGAGAACTTAAAGCTAATTGCCGCTGACCAGTTAAATGTTTACGATTTGCTCCACGCTGACAAAATCGTTGTGACACCAGCAGCTTTAGAAAAAATTCAGGAGGTCTACAGTGCCTAACTTTGACCCCCGCAACCTTGCCGACCTAGTGCGTCGCCCGATTCTGACAGAAAAGGCGACCATATTGATGGAGCAAAATAAATACACATTTGAAGTAACTCCAAAATCGAGCAAGCCAGAAATTAAAGCCGCAATTGAAGACTTGTTTCAAGTCAAAGTTATAAAAATCAACACTGCCTTACCACCACGCAAACAGCGTCGCGTTGGTAAATTTATGGGTTACAAGCCCCAATATAAGCGAGCTATTGTAACCGTTGCACCTGGGGACGAAGACAAAATAAGAAAACTTCTATTCCCAGATGTCTAAGAATTTTAGATTTTAGATTTTAGATTTTATATTGGGCTAGTAAATAATCGCCAAAAAACAATTAAAAATCAGAAATCGAAATCAATAAAATTCTCAAGCCCAAATCGAAAATCCGAAATCAAAAATTACTTATGGGTACTCGTTCTTATCGCCCTTATACCCCTAGTACTCGCCAAGTTACAATCTCCGACTTTGCGGAAATCACCAAAACTGACCCGGAAAAATCACTGACAGAATCAGTACATCGTCCCAAAGGTCGGAACAATCAAGGGCGGATAACCAGCCGTCGTCGGGGAGGCGGACACAAACAACTATACCGGATTATCGACTTTAAGAGAGATAAACGGGATATTGCTGCTACAGTCACAGCAATTGAATACGATCCTAACCGGAATGCGCGAATCGCCCTAGTTCAATATGAAGATGGCGAAAAGCGGTATATTTTACATCCCAATGGCTTGAAAATCGGCACAACAATTATTGCTGGCGTTGATGCTCCCTTTGAAGATGGTAATGCCTTACCTTTATCCAAAATTCCTTTGGGTACTAACGTTCACAACGTAGAAATGACACCAGGCAAAGGCGGTCAAATTGTCCGTGCCGCTGGTGCAACAGCTCAAGTTGTGGCTAAAGAAGGTAATTATGTAACTCTCAAATTACCTTCTGGTGAAGTTCGCATGATTCGTCGTGAATGCTACGCCACCATTGGCCAAGTAGGCAACACTGACGCGAGAAACCTGAGTGCTGGTAAAGCCGGACGAAACCGCTGGAAAGGTCGTCGTCCCAAGGTTAGAGGTAGCGTCATGAACCCCGTGGATCATCCACATGGGGGTGGTGAAGGTAGAGCGCCCATCGGTAGATCCGGTCCTGTGACACCTTGGGGTAAACCAGCTTTAGGTGCGAAGACACGCAAGCGCAAAAAAGCAAGCACTAAATTAATTGTACGTCGCCGTCGTAAGTCTTCTAAGCGCGGTCGCGGTGGTCGTCAGTCTTAGAATTTGAGATTTTAAATTTTGGATTTTAGATCGGGTCTACTTGTAGGCATCGAAAATTGGGGAAACCTCAATGAGAAACCTAAAAATCCAAAATCCAAAATCCGAAATTCTAAATCCAAAATCCAAAATCCAAAATCGAACTATGGGTCGTTCTTTAAAAAAAGGTCCTTTCATTGCTGATCACCTACTCAGCAAAATTGAAAGGCTGAACGCTAAAAACGAAAAACAAGTAATTAAAACTTGGTCAAGAGCTTCGACAATTTTACCGATGATGGTAGGTCATACTATAGCGGTTCACAATGGTAGACAGCACGTTCCAGTGTTTGTCAATGAACAGATGGTAGGTCACAAGTTGGGAGAATTCGCCCCCACACGCACCTACAGAGGTCATGGTAAAAGTGACAAAAAATCAGGGAGATAGTCATTAGTCATTAGTCATTAGTTACTCCCTTCCCAGTATGAAATTAGGGGTGTGGGATTCCACACGCAGAAGCATTATCCCTCTACCCTATTACTATGACCTTATTCTTTGTAGTGGGAAGGGAGTATTAGCTAAAGACAAATGACAAAAACGGAGACAATTATGGCAATTGATACTACAGAAGTTAAAGCGATCGCTCGTTATATCCGCATTTCTCCCTACAAAGTGCGTCGCGTACTCGATCAAATCCGGGGACGGTCATATCGAGAAGCACTCATCATCCTAGAATTCATGCCCTATCGCGCCTGTAAACCAGTGTTAAAGGTAGTCAGAAGCGCGGCTGCTAATGCAGAGCATAACGAAGGGTTAGACCGAAGCGAACTAGTTATTACTCAGGCGTATGCCGACCAAGGGCCAGTTCTAAAAAGGTTTCAACCCAGAGCGCAGGGTCGAGCTTACCAAATTCGCAAACCAACGTGTCATATAACTGTCGCTGTTGGCGCTGGTGCCACTAGCAAATAACCAAGAGACAGACACAACTAATTGTGTACAGTAAGAAATTTTAGAGGAAGCATTTGTGGGACAGAAAATTCATCCAGTCGGTTTTCGTCTGGGTATTACTCAAGAACATCAATCTCGGTGGTTTGCCGTTCCTGATCGTTATCCAGAACTACTACAAGAAGACCACAAACTTCGTAAATACATAGACCAAAAACTGGGTAGATACGCTCAAAACAACGCTGGTATTTCCGAAGTACGTATTGAGCGCAAAGCTGACCAAATCGACCTAGAGGTCCGGACAGCTAGACCAGGTGTTGTAGTAGGTCGTGGTGGACAAGGTATAGAATCACTGCGTACCGGACTCCAAGAGCTTTTGGGCAGCAATCGCCAAATCCGCATTAACGTAGTTGAAGTTCAACGAGTTGATGCTGATGCTTACCTGATTGCTGAATATATTGCTCAACAATTAGAACGCCGCGTTTCTTTTCGTCGAGTAGTTCGTCAAGCTATTCAACGCGCTCAAAGAGCGGGTGTACAAGGAATAAAAGTTCAAGTCAGTGGTCGGCTCAACGGTGCGGAAATTGCCCGGACAGAGTGGACACGCGAAGGCAGAGTACCTCTGCATACATTACGGGCTGATATTGACTATTCTTACTGTACAGCGCAAACAATTTACGGCATTCTGGGCATCAAAGTTTGGGTCTTCAAGGGAGAAATTATCCCTGGACAGGAAGAAACACCAGCCCAACCAACAACACGCGAACGCGAACCTCGTCGTCGTCAACAACAACGCCGTCGCCAGCAGTTTGAAGATAGATCAAATGAAGCATAGTCGTTAGTCAGTAGTCATAAGTTAGTGGCAAAAACTGACAACTGATAACTGACAACTGACAACTGACCACCGACAAATAGCAAACCATGTTAAGTCCTAGAAGAACTAAATTCCGCAAACAACAACGCGGACGAATGGAGGGGCTGGCCAACCGTGGTAGTACCCTGAACTTTGGGGATTTTGCTCTCCAAGCTCAAGAACCAGCTTGGATTACCTCCCGCCAAATAGAGGCTTCTCGTCGGGCAATGACCCGTTATATCCGTCGGGGTGGCAAAATCTGGATTCGCATTTTCCCGGACAAACCTGTCACAATGCGTCCAGCAGAAACTCGGATGGGTTCTGGTAAAGGTAATCCAGAATTTTGGGTAGCAGTAGTCAAGCCTGGACGAATTTTATTTGAAATCGCTGGTGTTTCTGAAGAAATAGCTCGTGAAGCCATGCGATTAGCTGCCTATAAGCTGCCAATTAAAACTAAGTTTATTGTCCGCTCTCAACCACAGGAGCAGTAGTAGGATATGGCTCTTTCTAAAATTTCAGAAGCTAGAGAATTAAGTGACGAGAAACTGGCTGAAGAAATTGTCGCTATTAAAAGACAACTATTTCAGCTGCGCTTGCAAAAAGCCACTCGACAACTGGAAAAACCCCACCAGTTCAGACACGCCCGTCATCGTTTAGCCCAACTATTAACAGTAGAGGGAGAACGCAGCCGGGTAGCAAGTCAATCGACTAAAGAAGAAAAGTAGGAGATTATGGCAGTCAAAGAACGAGTTGGCTTGGTAGTGAGCGACAAAATGCACAAAACGGTCGTGGTGGCTGTAGAAAACCGCTCTCCTCACCCCAAGTACGGCAAAATTGTAGTTCAAACCCGGCGCTATAAGGCTCACGATGAAGATAATCACTGCAAAGTGGGCGACCGTGTGCGTATTCAGGAAACTCGACCCCTGAGCAAAACTAAGCGTTGGCAAGTCACAGAAATCCTCAATGCTAAAGCTACAACATAAATAGTTGTTATCAAATTAACAACTCTAACCGGGAGACTAATTGTGATTCAACCCCAGAGCTACCTAAATGTTGCTGATAATAGCGGAGCACGTAAGTTAATGTGCATCCGTGTATTAGGCGGAGGAAACCGTCGTTATGGCGATGTGGGCGATAAAATTATCGCCGTTGTTAAAGATGCCCAACCCAACATGGCTGTAAAAAAGTCTGATGTTGTCGAAGCTGTAATTGTTCGTACTAAGAAAAGTATTAATAGAGACAGCGGTATGAGCATTCGTTTTGATGATAACGCGGCAGTTATCATTAACAAAGATGGTAATCCCAGAGGTACACGGGTATTTGGCCCTGTAGCACGGGAATTACGCGATAAAAACTTTACCAAAATAGTTTCTCTCGCGCCGGAGGTGCTGTAATGGCGAAGCCAGAACCGAAAGTTTTTCATAAAATGCACGTCAAAACTGGCGACACTGTACAAGTAATTGCTGGTAAAGATAAAGGTAAAGTTGGTGAAGTAATCAAAGCACTACCCCAACTCAGCAAAGTGCTGGTCAAAGGTGTGAATATTAAAACTAAGCACGTTAAACCTCAGCAAGAAGGGGAATCTGGGAAAATCGTTACTCAGGAATTTCCTATTCATAGCTCTAACGTGATGCTCTATTCCACCAAACAAAACATTGCCAGTCGCCTTTGCTACACTTTCACAGCCGAAGGCAAGAAAGTTAGAATGCTCAAAAAAACAGGCGAGATTTTAGACAAATAACCTGTAAATAGGGTTAGATTTTAGATTTGAATAGATTTAGATATTTTTAATTCAAATTCTAAAATCCAAAATCTAAAATTCCCTGACCAAGACCAGGGATAATCAGGACAAAAAACTATGGCGACAACCAGACTCAAAAATTTATACCAAGAGACAATTGTCCCCAAGCTGACCCAACAGTTTCAATATACCAACGTTCATCAAGTACCGAAGGTCATAAAAATAACTGTTAACCGGGGTTTGGGAGAAGCGGCTCAAAATGCGAAAGCATTAGAAGCTTCTTTAAACGAAATTGCACTGGTTACTGGTCAAAAACCAGTAGTGACAAGGGCAAAAAAGGCGATAGCAGGCTTCAAAATTCGTCAAGGTATGCCAGTTGGTATCATGGTGACTCTCAGAGGCGAACGGATGTATGCCTTTCTCGACCGACTGGTTAGCCTGGCACTGCCCAGAATTCGAGATTTTCGCGGTGTTAGTCCTAAAAGCTTTGACGGGCGGGGTAACTACACTCTGGGTGTACGAGAACAGCTAATTTTTCCAGAAGTTGAGTACGACAGCATCGATCAAATCCGTGGTCTTGATATTTCAATTATCACCACAGCAAAAAATGACGAAGAGGGTCGCGCCTTACTAAAAGAAATGGGAATGCCCTTTCGCGATTAATAAGTTCATCTAAAGAGGGAACGATGGCGGCTAACGACACAATTGCAGATATGCTGACGCGCATCCGCAATGCTAATCTTGCAAGGCATCAAACTACACAAGTGCCAGCAACAAAAATGACTCGCAATATCGCTAAAGTCCTTCAGGACGAAGGCTTTATTGCTGAATTTTCCGAATCTGGACAAGGGATAAAACAAAATCTGGTGATTTCCTTGAAATACAAGGGTAAAAATCGTCAGCCCCTGATCACAGCATTGAAACGAGTGAGTAAACCTGGTTTGCGTGTTTATTCCAATCGAAAAGAATTACCAAGAGTGCTAGGTGGTATCGGTATTGCCATTATTTCTACATCCAGTGGTATCATGACCGACCGTGAAGCGCGTCGTCAGAACTTGGGTGGTGAAGTACTTTGCTACGTTTGGTAAGACAAGGAGTATGGCTGCGCCAGGCTCCGCTATCATATCAGGAGTTCAGGAGTTCAGGAGTATGGCTAACGCTACGCTATCAGAATTTTTAGGGGTTATTAACCAAAACTCATCACTCGCAACTCATAACTGACAAAGGACAAAATTAAGTCATGTCTCGTATTGGTAAATGTCCAATTACTGTTCCCGCTAAAGTACAGGTGGCGATTGATGGCTCTAAGGTACTAGTGAAAGGCCCAAAGGGGGAACTTTCTCGCAATCTACCTGCTGATGTCACAGTCTCCCAAGAAGGGGAAACATTACTAGTAACTCGTCGTGATGATACTCGTACTTCCAGGCAGATGCATGGTTTAAGCCGCACCTTGCTGGCCAACATGGTGGAAGGAGTGTCCCAAGGTTTTCAACGTCGTTTGGAAATTCAAGGGGTCGGTTATCGCGCCCAAGTTCAAGGCCGTAACCTAGTTCTGAATATGGGTTATAGCCATCAGGTGCAAATTGAGCCGCCAGAGGGAATTCAGTTTGCAGTGGAAGGTACTATTAATGTCATAGTCAGCGGCTATGACAAAGAAATTGTAGGTAACACAGCAGCTAAAATTCGTGCTGTTCGTCCACCAGAACCTTACAAGGGTAAAGGTATTCGCTATGCTGGTGAAGTGGTCAGACGGAAAGCTGGTAAGACGGGTGGTAAAGGTAAGAAGTAAACATGAAACTTACTCGTAGAGAATCAAAAAATCGTCGTCATCGCCGCGTCCGTGGCAAGGTCAGTGGTTCCCCAGAACGGCCACGCCTAGCTGTATTTCGATCTAATGAGCATATTTATGCTCAGGTAATTGACGATACCCAACATCAAACCCTCGTGGCAGCATCCACCGTTGAACCAGAGTTGAAATCTAATTTAGCTTCTGGGGCTAATTGTGATGCTTCAGCGCAAGTTGGTAAGTTGATAGCAGTGCGATCATTAGAAAAAGGCATCACCAAAGTCGTATTTGATCGCGGTGGCAACCTCTATCATGGACGCATCAAAGCACTAGCTGAAGCAGCACGCGAAGCTGGTTTAGATTTCTAAAGTCATCGGGCATTAGGCATTGGGAAAAACTAATGACTAATGACTAATGACTAATGACAACTAAAGTTGAGAGAACTTTGATTATGGCAGCGGGTCGTCGTAAAGCAAACCGAGCAAAGAAAGAAGAAACTAACTGGCAAGAGCGAGTCATCCAAATCCGCCGTGTTAGTAAAGTTGTTAAAGGTGGTAAAAAACTCAGCTTCCGGGCTATTGTGGTCGTTGGTAACGAGCGAGGTCAAGTCGGTGTGGGCGTGGGTAAAGCCTCTGATGTAATTGGCGCAGTGAAAAAAGGTGTCGCTGACGGCAAAAAGCATCTCATTGATATTCCCATTACGAAATCTAATTCCATCCCTCATCCCATTGATGGTATTGGTGGTGGTGCTAAGGTGATGATGCGACCAGCGGCTCCAGGTACAGGGGTAATTGCTGGTGGTGCAGTTCGGACTGTATTAGAGTTGGCAGGAGTTCGTAATGTTCTCGCCAAGCAACTCGGATCTAATAATCCTCTGAATAATGCCAGAGCCGCAGTTAATGCTCTATCTACGCTGCGTACATTTGGTGAAGTGGCTGAAGATCGTGGTATTGCGATAGAGAAACTCTACATCTAGTAGATGGGATGCTTTTTAAGAATTAGTGTAAAAAACTACTAATCACAACATGAGACTCAACGATGTTAAGCCTAAAAAAGGCTCAAAAAAGCGCCGTAAGCGTGTAGGTAGAGGTATTTCTGCCGGTCAAGGAGCTAGTGCTGGTTTAGGGATGCGGGGACAAAAATCCCGTTCTGGTAGTGGTACTAGACCTGGGTTTGAAGGTGGTCAACAGCCATTGTACCGCCGAGTACCGAAGTTGAAGGGTTTCCCTCTAGTTAATCGTAAAATTTACACTACGATTAATGTAGAGAAGCTAACCTCCCTACCAGCTAATACAGAAGTAACTTTAGCGTCTTTAAAACAAGCAGGTATTCTTACTACTGTTAAAGGTCCGTTAAAAGTTTTGGGCAATGGGGAGTTGAATGTTCCTCTCAAGGTGCAAGCAGCAGCTTTCACTGGACAAGCTCGTATCAAAATTGAGGCAGTTGGTGGGAGTTGCGAAGTTCTATGAAGGATGAAGGATGAAGGATGAAGGATAAAAAATGAACAACTTAATACTTCAAATTTCTCACTTCAGACTTCATATTCTTCACAATTCAGACTTCATACTTCAAAGGTAGAACTCTATGAACAGTCGAGACAAAGCTCCAACGGCTCAAGAAACTTTTATGCAGATGGCGCAAGCAGCCGGACTGAGAGGTAGGCTGCTTGTTACAGTCAGTATTTTAATTTTGGTTCGCCTGGGTATCTTTTTACCAGTTCCAGGAATTAACCGCGAGAGATTTGCCGAAGCTATATCGGGTAATAATTCCATATTCGGTTTATTGGATATATTTTCGGGACGCGGACTTTCTACTTTAGGCGTATTTGCCTTGGGGATTTTGCCGTTTATTAATGCGTCCATTATTATCCAATTGTTGACTGCTGCTATTCCTTCTTTAGAAAACTTACAGAAAAATGAAGGTGAGGCAGGTCGTCGCCAAATATCACAAATTACGCGTTATGTGACTGTAGGCTGGGCAATTATTCAAAGTCTGGCCTTTTCGGCATTATTCCTCCAACAATTTGCCTTGAACCCAGGCCCAATATTTGTAGCAGAAACTGCGATCGCTCTTACCGCTGGTTCTATGTTTGTCATGTGGGCATCAGAACTAATTACAGAACGGGGTATTGGTAATGGTGCATCTTTGTTGATTTTTGTCAACATTGTTGCCTCCCTACCAAAATCATTGGGTGACACCATCGACTTGGTACAAGTGGGCGGAAGGGAAACAGTCGGTCGCGTCATTGTCCTGGTATTGGTTTTCTTAGCAACTATTATCGGAATTGTGTTTGTTCAGGAAGGAATGCGCCGTATCCCTATTATTTCTGCTCGTCGTCAAGTAGGTAGGCGAGTCTTGGCAGAGCAGCGCAGCTTTTTACCCTTGCGGCTGAATCAAGGTGGCGTAATGCCCATCATTTTTGCTGCGGCTATCCTCAGTTTGCCACTACTAGTTGCCAATTTCACTAAAAATGCGGATTTGGCCAATATAGTTAACACTTACCTGAGTCCTAGCGGTTCTGGATCTTGGGTGTATGCTTTGGTATACATGATTTCTATTGTCTTCTTCAGCTACTTCTATTCTTCGTTGATTCTCAACCCAGTAGACGTAGCCCAGAATTTGAAGAAAATGGGTTCGAGTATTCCCGGTATTCGTCCTGGTAAGGCTACCAGTGAGTACATTGAGCGTGTCAGCAGCAGACTAACTTTTTTAGGCGCACTCTTTTTAGGCTTAGTGGCTATTATCCCTACTGCTGTAGAAAGCACTTTAAATGTACCAACTTTTAGAGGTTTGGGAGCTACCTCGTTATTAATTTTAGTTGGCGTGGCGATTGATACCGCAAGGCAAATCCAAACCTACGTTATCTCTCAACGCTATGAAGGAATGGTGAAACAATAGTGACGCGATTAATCTTCTTGGGACCGCCAGGTGCTGGTAAAGGAACTCAGGCTAAAAAGTTGGCTGAATTTTTGCATATTCCTCATATTTCCACTGGTGATATTTTACGGCAAGCGATTAAAGACCAAACGCCTTTGGGTCTCAAAGCACAAGTTTATATGGATAAGGGCGAGTTAGTTACCGATCAACTTGTGGAAGATTTGGTTAAAGAACGTCTTAATCAAGCAGATACTCAAAATGGCTGGATTTTAGATGGCTTTCCTCGTAAAGTAACGCAAGCAGCTTTTTTGGAGGAATTACTGACCACTATAGGACAGGGTGGGGAAAAAGTAGTCAACTTGGATGCACCAGATGAAACTGTCATCTCTCGGTTGCTGGGACGCGGCAGGAAAGACGATAGCGAAGATGTGATTCGTCATCGTTTAGAAGTCTACCGTGAGGAAACCGCACCCTTGATTGATTATTATGGCGATCACCATAAACTCCTGACAGTTAACGGTAATCAGTCTCCAGAAGAAGTCACCACCGAATTACAAAATCTCATAGCTGCTTAAGGGGACAGTAGGGGGAAGCAGAGGATCAATGGAGATAAGGCAAGCAAAGGTAAATATTTATCTTTATCTTACCAATCCCCAGTTCCCATTTCCCAGTCCCTAATCCCTTTTAGCTAAGATATATTAATAAACTGTTGATATATTTCGCAAATTGTGTTTGCGTGCCAATTGTATCTGTGGCAAGGGAATAATGAATTATAGAGTTGAGGAAAAAACTTGTCTAAACAAGATTTGATTGAAATGGAAGGAACTGTCACCGAATCATTGCCCAATGCGATGTTTCGAGTTGACCTGGACAACGGCTTTAACGTCCTAGCACACATTTCCGGCAAAATTCGCCGTAATTACATCAAAATTTTACCTGGAGATCGCGTCAAAGTGGAGTTAACTCCCTACGACCTCACAAAAGGTAGAATTACCTACCGGCTACGGAAGAAGTAAATTTATGTCCAAAATCCTACCATAAACTAGATTTTTTGGGGATTCCCCATTTACTTAACTGAATTATTTTCTCTAGAAATGCTATAATTTACTATTTGGAGTCAAGTAAAAGGGCATGAAAGTCAGAGCCTCAGTCAAGAAAATTTGTGAAAAATGTAACGTGATCAAACGCCGTGGTCGCGTCATGGTAATTTGTGAAAACCCCAAGCACAAGCAACGTCAGGGATAAATACTCTAACTACTACAGCTTGGTGCAGACTAATTCACCATCAAAACCCAAGGACGCGATTAATCACGTTTTGGCAACTGCGATTAAGAACAAAAGAGGGAGATATTCATTGTGGCACGGATTTCCGGAGTAGACCTTCCCCGCGATAAGCGCATTGAGATTGGTCTAACTTACATTTACGGAATTGGGTTATCAAGGTCGCAAGAAATCCTAGCGGCAACAGGTGTGAACCCAGACACCCGGGTTAAAGACCTAAATGATCCTGATATAGCTGCTCTGCGAGGAGAAATTGAAAGCAACTATCAAGTTGAAGGTGACTTGCGCCGCTTAGAGGCGATGAACATCAAGCGCCTCGTTGATATTGGCTGTTATCGAGGCCGTCGTCATCGTATGGGCTTACCCGTTAGAGGACAAAGAACCCGCACCAATGCTAGAACCCGACGTGGGAGAAGGCAGACAGTGGCAGGTAAGAAGAAAGCCCCTGGCAAATAAAGTTTTTTTGCTTGCTAACCCAAGCACTTTTTACCCCAAATTCACTAAACAAATATTATGGCGAGACAACCAACAAAAAAATCCGGGAGCAAAAAGCAAAAACGGAACGTACCTAACGGTATGGCCTACATTCAGTCTACTTTCAACAATAGCATTGTCACCATCACAGATCAAAATGGAGATGTCATATCCTGGGCTAGTGCTGGTTCCAGTGGATTTAAAGGGGCGAAAAAAGGAACTCCCTTTGCTGCCCAAACTGCCGCTGAAAGTGCAGCCCGTCGAGCCATTGATCAAGGGATGCGTCAAATTGAAGTGATGGTCAGTGGTCCGGGTGCAGGAAGAGAAACTGCTATCCGCGCACTGCAAGGAGTAGGATTGGAAATTACCCTAATTCGGGATATTACCCCCATCCCTCACAATGGTTGCCGTCCACCTAAGCGTCGTCGCGTTTAGACAAAACCTGTTGAGCGATGAAAGTGGAAAATTAAAGCAAAGGTAAAACACCTGTAATGCCATCTAGGTCATATTAAAGTCTAAACTGCTTTTGCACGGTGAATGCTGGTAAAATTTAGAACCCTTGCGTGATGAAAAAGCACGTCAGCTCTTCCCATAGGGAGGGCTGCACAACTTTAGAAAATACTCAAAATTATCAGTGCCTGTGGTACTGAATTCGGGATCTAAACTTTACCAACTTTAAAATGTTGGCAGTTTGATCAACCTTAACAACCGATCAGGCAATAAAGTAAATTCGAGAGGCAATTTATTTGCCTGCTAGCAGCACCTTAACAAGGGAGGCTACTCCGTGGCGCAGTTTCAAATTGAATGTGTAGAGTCTAATACAGAGGAAAGTCGGAGTCATTACAGTAAATTTGTTCTTGAGCCTCTAGAACGTGGTCAAGGAATAACAGTAGGCAACGCGCTGCGGCGGGTTTTACTTTCTAATTTAGAGGGTACAGCCGTCACAGCAGTGCGTATTGACGGTGTTAGTCACGAGTTTGCCACAGTTCCAGGTGTGCGAGAAGACGTGCTGGAAATCCTGATGCGAATGAAGGAAGTCATACTCAAAAACTATTCTTCTCAGCCTCAGATTGGTCGGTTACTTGTTAACGGACCAGTAACAGTCACTGCGGCACATTTTGATTTACCCAGTGAAGTAGAAGTCATTGACCCAACCCAGTATGTAGCTACCATAGCAGACGGTGGCAAACTGGAAATGGAATTTCGGATTGAGAGAGGTAAAGGATATCGCACTGTAGAGAGGGGAAGAGAAGAAGCTACATCTTTGGACTTTCTCCAAATCGACTCTGTGTTTATGCCAGTGCGAAAAGTCAACTACAGCGTTGAAGAAGCTCGTGGGGATGGATCGCTCAAAGATAGACTGCTGTTAGAAGTTTGGACTAATGGTAGTATTTCCCCTCAAGAAGCACTATCCTCAGCAGCTGGAATTTTGGTAGATTTATTCAACCCCTTGAAAGATATCTCCCTGGAACCAACAGATACAGGTTCAGATATTCCAGACGATCCAACTGCTCAAATTCCCATTGAAGAATTGCAACTTTCTGTCCGAGCTTATAATTGTCTCAAACGAGCGCAAGTTAACTCTGTAGCAGATTTGTTGGATTACACCCAAGAAGACCTCCTAGAAATTAAAAACTTTGGTCAAAAGTCAGCGGAAGAGGTAGTGGAAGCTTTACAGCGACGCTTAGGCATTACCCTACCGCAAGAAAGAGGTTCTGCTCCAACCTAAGCCACAATCGTTAATAATAAGTAGTCCATTATTATGCGTCACCGTTGTCGAGTCAAAAAACTCAGTAAACCAGCTGACCAGCGCCGCGCTCTCTTGCGCTCGCTAACTACAGAGCTAATCCGTCATGGTCGAATTACTACAACTTTAATTCGTGCTAAGGTACTACGTAGTGAAGTTGATAGAATGATTACCCTAGCTAAAAACGGCTCTTTGCCAGCACGTCGGGCTGCACTAGGCTATTTGTACGACAAAGCACTGGTTCACGCTCTATTTGAGCAAGCTCCGACTCGGTATGCTAACCGCCAAGGGGGTTATACTCGTATTCTGCATACTGTTCCACGTCGGGGCGACAACGCGGAAATGGCGATTATCGAACTAGTTTAAAGTCATTAGTCATAAGGAACAGGGAACAGGGAACAGAGGGAAATAAGAAGATTAAATTATTGCCTATCACCTATTGCCTATTGTCTTCTTCCACTGACAACTGACAAACAAGTATGTTAGAAAGCCGCCAGCCTACACCAACTTATCGAGTCGCCTTGGTTATTCAATACCGAGGAACTCATTTTCATGGCTGGCAACGGCAATCATGCCAGCGAACCGTCCAGGAAGAAATAGAAACAGCTATAGCTACTGTTCTGGGGTATCATGTTACACTCCATGGTGCAGGAAGAACCGATGCCGGAGTTCACGCAGCGGCTCAAATAGCTCATTTTGATGCTACTGGTTTTATTCCCGCACACAAGTGGGCAAAAGTTCTAAACAGTTATCTACCGCCGGATATATTAATCCGAGCTTCTGCCAGTGTAAATGACTTTTGGCACGCTCGTTTTAGTGCAGTTTCTCGACGTTATCGCTACACAATATACACTGAAGCTTTACCTAACTTGTTCGTAAACCCCTTCAGTTGGCATTATTATTATGCGCCCTTGGATGAATCTGTAATCCAAGCTGCCCTTAAACCTCTGCTGGGAAAACATCATTTAGCTGCTTTTCATCGTGCAGGATCAGCCAGATCACATTCCTGGGTAGAAGTACAAGTAGCCGAGTGTCATCGTAGTGGGCCATTTATCCATATTGAAATTCAGGCAAATGGATTTTTGTATGGGATGGTGCGGCTTTTAGTCGGGATGCTAGTACAGTTAGGTTCTGGACAAGTGACACTCGATAATTTCACTGAAATCTGGAAAGAAGAACGCCGCGAAAAAGTGAAATATGCCGCGCCTCCCCAAGGCTTATGCTTGTTGCGAGTAGAGTATCCAGATTTTCCCTTTCCCAAAGAAATTTGGTACGACACCCAACCATATTTAGTGTTTGGTCATTAGTAACAGGGAACAGGGAAGAATGACCACTGATAACTGTCAACTGACCACTGACAACTGACAAAGGACAAATAAAAATGAGTAGTAAAACTTACCTTCCTCCTCAAAGATCTCTTGAGCGCGAGTGGTACGTAGTAGATGCCACCGACAAACGCCTTGGCCGCTTGGCCAGCGAAATTGCTATGGTTCTAAGAGGTAAAAGAAAAGCTGAATATACTCCCCACTTAGACACAGGTGATTTCGTTGTTGTCATCAACGCAGAAAAAGTAGCGGTGACAGGCAAAAAACGTACTCAAAAAGTTTACCGTCGCCATTCTGGTCGTCCTGGTGGGATGAAAACAGAGACCTTTGCTAAATTGCAACAGCGCCTACCAGAACGGATTTTAGAACACGCTGTTAAAGGTATGCTGCCTAAGAACAGCTTAGGTAAGCAATTATTTACCAAATTGAAAGTTTACGCTGGACCTACTCATCCCCATGAGGCTCAAAAACCTAAAGAACTAATAGTTAATACAATTCCTGGAGAAAACTAATGCAAGTAGCAGAAGCCAATAGCGGTCGCGCCGTTTACTGGGGTACTGGTCGCCGTAAATCAGCAGTAGCACGGGTACGCCTGGTTCCCGGCGAAGGTAAGTTTGTGGTTAATGGTAAAGAAGGAGAATTATACTTCCAATTCAATGCCAACTACCTCGGAGCTATCAAAGCGCCCCTGGAGACTTTGGGACTAGAAAGCGAATATGACATTCTGGTTAAAGCAGAAGGTGGTGGTTTGACAGGACAAGCAGATTCTATCCGCTTGGGTGTAGCCCGTGCCTTGTGTCAACTAGATCCGGATAATCGTTCACCTTTGAAAATTGAAGGTTATCTGACTCGTGACCCACGAGCTAAAGAACGGAAAAAATACGGTTTGCACAAAGCCCGGAAAGCACCTCAATACTCCAAACGATAGGGGACTGGGGACTGAGGACTGGGGACTGGGGACTGGGCAAATTTCCTTACCCATCACTTCTAATCCTTAATCCCGCTGGAAACCTGAAAGTTCTAATTGATATTGATATAGATTCACCACAAAAGGAACAATGGCTAAACCTGATATTCATCCCCAGTGGTATCCAGAGGCTAAGGTCTACTGCAACGGTCAAGTTGTGATGACTATCGGCTCTACTAAACCCGAACTGCACGTAGATGTTTGGTCTGGAAACCACCCATTTTACACTGGTACACAGAAAATTATTGATGCTGAGGGTCGAGTTGAACGCTTCCTCCGCAAATACGGTATGTCTGGGGAGCATAGCGGCAAAAACAAAAAGTAGCCGGTTGGCTGTAGCTGTTAACGACGACCCTGCTGTTAACGACGACCCTGCATTGATGTAGGGTCAATTGTCATTTAATGCTTGAGCCAACTTGTTATTTTAAGGGATTGTACTCATGGCTGAAACATACCTGCTGGAGAAACTTAAATCTGTTGAACAAACTTTTCATGAATTGACTCGTCGCCTGGCCGACCCTGATACGGCTAAAAACCCTGATGAGTATCAAAAAATTGCCAAGTCTCGTTCTTCGTTGGAAGAGGTAGTTAATACTTATGAAACTTGGAAAATTGCTCAGGAAGAATTAGTAGGGGCGCGTCAGGTACTGAAAGAATCAAATAGCGATCCTGAGTTGCAAGAAATGGCGGCTTTGGAAGTCAAAGAACTGGAAGAAAAGCTGGAATATTTAGAAAGTCGCTTGAAGGTGTTGCTATTACCCTGTGATCCCAATGATGATAAAAACATCATGTTGGAAATTCGCGCTGGTACTGGTGGCGATGAAGCGAGTATTTGGGCTGGAGATTTGCTGCGGATGTATTCCCGCTATGCTGATACTCAGGGTTGGAAAGTGAAGCTAGTCAGTCAGTCTCTAGGTGAGATGGGCGGCTTCAAAGAGGTGATTTTAGAAATTCAAGGTGATAGGGTATACAGCAAGCTGAAGTTTGAAGCGGGAGTACATCGTGTGCAGCGCGTTCCAGCTACAGAATCTGGGGGCAGGGTTCATACTTCTACAGCTACTATTGCTATTATGCCGGAAGTGGATGATGTAGAAATACATATTGACCCGAAAGATATTGAAATGAGTACAGCCCGTTCTGGTGGTGCTGGTGGACAGAACGTAAACAAGGTGGAAACGGCTGCTGACTTGTTCCACAAACCGACAGGAATCAGAATTTTTTGTACAGAAGAACGTAGCCAGTTGCAAAACAAAGAACGGGCTATGCAAATTTTGCGGGCTAAACTCTATGAAATTAAGTTACGGGAACAACAAGAGGCTGTTACTTCGATGAGGCGATCGCAAGTCGGTACAGGTTCCCGTTCTGAAAAGATTCGCACCTACAATTATAAAGATAGTCGGGTAACTGACCACCGTTTAGGTAACAACTTTACCCTTAACCCTGTCTTAGAAGGCGATTTAGAAACCATAGTCCAATCTTGTATATCTCAAGATCAACAAGAGCGTTTAGCAGAATTAGCTACCTCTAACAACTAATTTGATTTTCACAAATCAAACCTTCAGATCCCCAATTTCTCTAAGAAGTCGGCTATATTGTTGTATGGCTATAGCTTATGTAATGACGTAGAAATTATACACCAAGCTGGTCTATCATATTTTATTGAAAATTCGTGTATTAATCATGTTCTAAAAAATTGGTTTTCATAGTTTAAATCTAGACTTTAGAGGTATTCGCATCAGCAGCTAACCTTTATCCTAGAAAGAGTAGCGAGCTAATGGAGAAAATTCATGGAATTTTTATCCGATTCCATCGTCTTATCACGGATGCAATTCGCACTCACTGCAATTTTCCATATACTTTGGCCTGTTCTGACTACAGGAATGGGCATTTATCTAGTTATAGTTGAAGGACTATGGCTAAAAACTCGTAACCCAGATTATTATTTACACGCTCATTTTTGGTCTAAATTCTATGTTCTTAATTTCGGTATTGGTGTAGCTACTGGTATCCCAATGGAATTCCAATTTGGAACAAACTGGGCTCCATTTTCGGAAGCTGTAGGTAACTTTTTTGGTAGCGTTATTGGCTTTGAAGCTTCTTGGGCTTTTATGCTTGAAGCTGCTTTTTTAGGAATTATGTTATTTGGTTGGGAGCGCGTCAACCCAACGATTCATTATCTTTCGACAATTTTGGTAGCTGTTGGTGCTAACCTGTCAACATTGTGGATTTTAACAGCAAATTCTTGGATGCAAACTCCTGGTGGTGGGGAATTAGTTAATGGTAAATTTGTTGTCCATGATTATTTTCAAGCAATTTTAAATCCCTTCATGATTAACAGTGTACTGCATATGTTTTTTGCCACACTGGAAACATCTTTATTTGTGATTGGGGGAATTAGTGCTTGGTATATCTTGCAAAGACGAAATACAGCTTTTTTTTCTAAGTCTTTAAAGATAGTTTTAGCAGCTGCGATCGCAGTAGCTCCACTACAAATATATATCGGACACCTCAGTGGTGAACAGGTTTATCACTATCAACCCACCAAACTGGCCGCAATGGAAGCACAATGGAAATTTTCACCTGCGGGAAAACCTGCTGATTGGAGTTTATTAGCTATTCCCAACGCAAGAGCCGAGAAAAACGACTGGGAAATTACTATTCCCAACGCACTAGGTTACATTCTGGAATTTAAACAAAATCTTTCTCAACCAGTACGAGGTTTAAAAGAGTGGAAACCAGAAGATAGACCAAAAATGGTAGGTTTAATTTATTATGCCTTCCGCATCATGATCGGCATTGGCTTTTTCTTCGCTGGATTGATGTTATTAAGTTCCCTGCAATGGTTACGGGGTAAACTTTCAGCCGATAATATTAGTCAGCAACGCTGGTTAATGTGGGGTTGGGTATTTGGTGCACCTTTAGGTTACATTGCTGTAGAGTCAGGTTGGATAGTCCGTTGTGTAGGAAGACAACCTTGGGTATTGTATGGAAAAATACGCACAGTAGACGCCGCTTCTCATTTGCCTGCTAGTAATGTTTTAGTGTCCCTAACTAGCTTTACTACAGTTTACACCGTTTTATTTATTGCTGCCTTGTACTTTAGCAGTCGTATTATTCGCACCGGGCCAAATCTTGATTTACCAATTCCTGGTGTAGAAATTACCAAACCTGCAGTAGATACAAAACCAGCAGAATTTGTGCCAGATGAACGTCCTGTAGAAGCCCAACAGTAGGAGATTCTATGGAGACGCTACAATATTTTCTCCCTCAAGTTTGGTTTGTGATTTTAGCTTTTTTCCTCTTTCTTTACGTCATGCTAGATGGGTTTGACTTAGGGGTGGGGATATTATCTCTCACATCTTCTGATGAAGAACGTCGCGGAATTTTGATGACTAGCTTAAGTAATATCTGGGATGCCAATGAAACTTGGTTAGTTCTCATGGCTGGAGGTTTATTTGGTGCATTTCCTCTTGCCTATGGCACAATTTTAAATGCTTTGTATATCCCGATTTTAGTAATGATATTCGGCTTTATTTTCCGGGGTGTAGCGTTTGAATTCCGGGAATTATCCCAACGTAAAATATTTTGGAATTTGGCTTTTGGGGTGGGAAGTTTCACTGCTGCACTAGGTCAGGGTTTTGCATTAGGTGCAGTTTTAAAAGGTATCAAAGTTGATGAAACTGGGCATTTTATTGGTACCACTTGGGACTGGTTAAGTTTACCCTCTATCTTGGTCGGGTTAACTTTAATTCAAGGCTACGTTTTAATTGGTTCTACATATTTAGTTTGGAAAACTACGGGAGAATTACAAGATACTCACTATAAAACCGCGAAACTTGCAGCTTGGACGACTTTAATTGGTGCAGTGTTTATTACAATTACCACACCCATAATTTATGAAGGTGCGAGGATGCGGTTGTTTCAACAGCCATTGGTTTATATCTTTGCTTTGATTCCAGTTTTGGGAGTGTGGTTAATTTGGCAACTTCTACAAAGTTTAAACCGCAAGGAAGAACGCGCACCTTTTGTCTGGACTATTTTGTTATTTTTGCTTACGTTTCTGGGTTTGGGTTTGATTATTTTCCCCTACATTATCCCCAGACAAATTACGATTTATGAGGCTGCTGCTGATCCTAGTTCCTTGGTAATCATGATCATTTTTATCGGTTTTCTGATTCCAGTGATGTTGTTTTATAATCTGTATCAGTATATTGTCTTCCGAGGAAAGGTGACTGGTGGAGAGTATGGGGAATAGTTGATATACTAAAAACGGTTTAAAAGTATTATTCTGAACGTTCGCGGACCGTCTCTGAAAGAGATATTGAGGAATCTCCGAGATACTAAAGGCTACGGTATGCTACGCGTTCACGCAGTGTCCCGAAGGGATACGCTGCACTATCAGTATGACATAAGTCCAAGTTTCACCCGTTTGCAGTATAACTAGCTTTTTTGCGCGGATGGGTAGGTGTTAAAAATCAAGAAACTGAAAAAATGGCTGTATCCCTTGATGGGCTTGATTTTGCAGCTGTTAATGTTATTCATCCATCCCCGCACCTTACCCAGACTGGGTTTCAGCGTTTTTTGCCCTTGACACATTTTCTGGAATGGACTATGATAAGACTATCGGGGCAATCGAAACCTTGAAAACTAGATATATATATAGGCTTTCGGCCTCCCGCTATTGCAATTCCAACTAATCCCTATTAGGAATTGAGACCCCCCTGGTACTCAACAATTACTTGAAAAAAAAATTGCAATTCCAACTAATCCCTATTAGGGATTGAAACTCAAGATTTCTATTCATCCACCCAATGGGAAAATTGCAATTCCAACTAAATCCCTATTAGGGATTAAAACTAGCTTTCATTGAGACTTCAATTATTTCTCCCTCAATATTGCATTGCAATTCTAACTAATCCCTAATAGGGATTGAAACGCTCACATATCCACACAAAGACTTGTTCAATATTACATTGGAATTCCAACTAATCCCTATTAGGGATAGTTTATAAAGTAAACTCTAAATTATAGAGTGCATTATAGCAACGCTTAACGTACCATATTTATCGGTGCGTTACGGCTAATTCTCACTCTCGAAAACTCCCAAATTCTTGCATAGCCGTAACACACCCTACTGAATATTTACTTTATAAATAGGCTTTTAGGGATTTATATTTTGCGTTACAAGCCAATCCTTTTAGTCTGTTTAGGTAAGGATTCAGCTCTAAGCAAGAGGGATTAAAGAAGGTGTCTGCAAAGCAGAGTTAACCATTGCTTTGATAGGTTGGTCAAAAAACTCAATTAGAGACAGTGCTTGAGGGCGACAAGTTTGTATAACTGTCAATAAATTGGCAGTATGTTGGAATCGCTCCATAGAAACATAAGCACCACAGATTTTTCCTTTTGTCAGTGCTAAAGGTAACGTTAGTTCAGCTAAATAATTATCAAGG
>CAKZGI010000349.1 GCA_936914905.1 uncultured Trichormus sp.
TAGGAATCATCAATACACCGAACCAGCCGATGTAAATCCGGTTTTCAGTGCTGGTTATCCACTCGCAGAAGCGATCCCATAAGCTAGCGGTTGAACGCTGTTGTAAGGTTGTGGTCATTTTATAAGTGCTTTATTTCTTTATGATGTTGATAGGTTTTTTTGCCTACCTGACTACAACATTAGAGGGTAAATTGAAATTTGTAAAGATAAATAGAATTAGTATTAGTTATACTAACTATATATTTTACTAATTTATTGAGATTTACAAAAGGTTCTTCACATTTTGACCGAAAACAGGGTGTGGAGTGTAGGGACGCCAGTGATGGCTATCACCTATTACCTATCACGATATAGGACTGATAGTGTCACAATAAAGTCCCTTTTAGGGTGCGTCAGACCTAATAAGTTGATATTAACCAATATATATAATATTAGATCTGACGCACCCTACTAATATGCAACTTGCGTAAGTCCTGACCTATCACCTATTACCTGCTATTTTACGGTACTCTTCTTGAAGATCCTGAATTGAAAACAACGCATCAAACTGCAAGTCAGCAGATTTATATAACTCTGCGCCTCCTTGTAGTCGGTCTATCAAAGAAATTACTCGATTTACGGTATAACCTGCTGCTTGCAGACGTTCAACCGCTTTCAGTGCAGACTGCCCCGTAGTTACAACATCTTCTAGCACCACTACTTTTGCACCTGCTGGCAAGGTAGGTCCTTCTATATAATCCATTGTGCCATGACCTTTAGCTTCTTTACGAATAATCAACGCGGGTAGGAGTCGATTTTCATAAACAGAAACTACACTCACTGCTGAAACAATGGGATCAGCACCCAGTGTTAGACCTGCTACTGCCTGTGTATCTATTGGTAGGAGGTATAACAACAATCGTCCTACTGCCAAAGCACCTTGAGGATGGAGTGTTACCTGTTTACCATTAATATAGTAAAAACTACGTTGTCCAGAAGAGAGAACAAAATCACCTTCTTGATAAGCAAGTCGGCAAAATAAATCTAGTAACTTCTGACGCAAGGTAGTTAAATCAGTAGTAGTCGCCCAAATATCTGACTGGTTAGATGTTTCAGTAGAATAAGACATTACAAACCGTTAAAAGTTGTGCTACACCAAAGGTTGAACTCATGAGAGTTCTGAAATTAAGCATAAATTAAGATTCACACAAAAATTGAGGAGTCATGAACATGAGTATAAATTGGCAAGGCTTGAGTCGGTTATTAGTACTGCTGGTTAGTAGTGCAGCCTTTCCTATCGTTACAGTTGCTCAGATGCAACCAGAAAATTATGAAACAATTACTGACACTCTTGAAAGAGCGTATTTTCGCTATGACCCTAATTTTTATAACAATGGTAGTTTAAAGCGTCAGGTAGATTCTTTATTTGGTCCAGGGGGTAAGTTTGGAACAACGTTCCCGGATAATGAAATCGCTAAAGATGCTGAGTTGGTAAACACTTTTTATCATGATGTTCTTACCCAACAAGCTATGAATGATCCTTATCTTCGTACTCCTGATTTACCAAGTCCTTACGATTCTTCTTTATTGATGTCTCCTCGCTATAATGCTAATAAGCTAAAAGTTGGTACTGAATACCACTTTGACAGTTTACTATCTCGTTAGTACTGGTATTGAGTGCATTAGGTTTGAGAGGCGTTCCGTAGTATATCTATATATACTACAAACAGATGAAACTTGGACTTATGTCATACTGATAGCGCAGCGTGGCGTAAGCCATGGGTAACTTAGTGCAGCTCATCCCTTTGGGACACTGCGTGAACACGGAGCTTGCCGTAGGCTCTATGCTTGCCGTAGGCTCTATGCTTGCCGTAGGCTCTATATATCTGGGAGATTCTTCACTTAGTTAAAAACAACACTCATAAACAGTTGTTAGTATTAAATATGATTAATACTTGATTTTTGAACATAACTCCGTACACCTTAATATTCTGTAATCCTCTTACCTTTTGCCTCTTGCCTGCCTACGCAAGCAATTATGGCTTACGCCACCCTGCACTATCAGAAATCAAAGCGGATTCCTATAGTAGAAGTTTAATTTTTGTGTTTCATGGCGCTGAGAAATTCTGGATTTTAGATACTTTTTAGATACTTTAATGTGTTGATGATAAATTTGTTGATTATAAATTTAGTTTTCCAACTCGCAACCCCATAATCATTAAATCTCTTTGTACACTATCTAAATCGGCTATTTTGGGCAAATTTCCCCAATGTTGAAAACTAAATTCTTCAAAGAGTTTTAAACTGGAGTAATTATGGGCAAAAATGAAGCTGACTAAAGTGTTTAAACCTAAATTTGGACTTTCGGTAATTGCTTTAGTTAACAGTTGTTTTCCTAAACCTTGGTGTTCAAAATCAGGGGAAATGTAAATACTAATTTCGACCGTGGAATGATAGGCGGGTCTGCCATAAAATGATTGGAAACTCAACCATCCACCAATTACACCATCTACCTCAATTATCCATAGAGGACGTTGTGAGGGTACTCATCCTTGAAACCAAGCCATGGGAGTGTCCACAGACACAGGTTCTAAATCGGCGGTGGCCATGCGACTAGGCACCGCTGCGTTATAAATTTCTACAATTGTTGGTAAGTCTGTTTTGGTGGCATGGCGGATTATCATTGCGGCTATGGCAGAATTCTTGGTAAAATTTTTATAAAAAATACACTGTCACTGCAAAATTGATCAGGTGTTCTGCGGTTTTTATTCAATTTCAATAGAGAAAAATCTTGTTTAGTATCTGGCAATCGCTAAGTCTTGTATTGATAGTCATAATTATTATTAGCTTTATTATTAGCTTCGGATCAATATAATATGTCCAGGCTAAACCTTCTTATATTTCCTCTGAACTTTCGGCAAAAGTCAATGTTAAAGTCCCAGATTTGGGGAGGCATTTCCAAAAATTTGGGATTGAACGATAGATCATAATCTATATCTATGACTCAAAAAATAACCTAACTTACGAACACAATCCCCGACGCAATCGCACTGCAATGACTCCAGCTTCAACCTTCAAAATTTCCAATGCCTTGACGGCTTTAGAAACAGGTGTGATTGCTGATGATCTGGCTGTTCTGACTTGGGATGGAATTCATAGGGATTCTGAAGGTTGGAATCAGGATACAAATTTGCGTCAAGCGTTCAAAAATTCAACTGTCTGGTTCTATAAAATTCTAGCACCCAAAATTGGATATGTACGAATGCAGCAATGGGTTGATGAAGTAGTTTATGGCAACCGTCAGATTGGTACGTCCGTAGATATTGATCGTTTCTGGCTGCAAAGTCCATTGGAAATTACACCCAAAGCGTAAATTGATTTTTTGCAAAGTTTGTATCAAGGTAATTTATCGTTTTCAAAACTGACTATGGACGTTGTTAAAGACATTATGGTGCGTGAACAAAATCCAGATTACAGACTGCCGGCTAAAACGGGATAGTTAAGTAGTAATAAACCGCAAATAGGTTGGTTTGTTGGTTATTTGGAAAAGAATAAGAATGTCTACTTTTTTGCCGCAAACTATTGATATCAATAAACCAGATAATTCACCTATCCAAATCGAGATCACACGCAGCAGTTTGAAGGATTTGGGTTTATTATAAGGATTTGGATTTATTTAATGTTAGGAATTCTGTATCAAAATCGGACTTTGTATAACTCGAATAGTTCTCCTAATTGACGTTTTACTATTTTAGCACCTGCGGTTTTAATAGTTTTTTCCCATTTAGATACAGTTTCTAGAAACACTTCAGCACCTAAATAAGTTTCCAAAACGGCCCAATCTTCTGCTAAAGGTTGTTCTGAATTCAGAATGTCAAATACAAAATGTCCTTCGGGTTTTAATACCCGTTTAATTTCTAGTAATACAATATGCCAATAATCCAGGGGAAAATAACAACTAAATCCGGTAGCTATTACTAAATCAAATTGTTCGGAAGGATGGTTTAAATGATGTGATGCCCCTAATTCTACACCTTTGAAAAGTTTTGAGTTCAATTGTGAACCACGGGAATTGAGAGTATCGCGTGCTATGTTACTGATTTCTTGCCCATAGAAATATGCTTGCCAATCTCGCCAAGGATATATTAAAAAACTGACACCGCAACCGATATCTAAACAGTGTTGCTTTTTTTGAGGTTGGGCAATTTCCCAGAATGGTGAAACAATTCTACTATTTAATAAACCTGTAGTCCATTCCCTAAATATTGGCATTGCTTGTACTTCATCTGGTACTTCAAAGGGTTGATTTTGATATTGTTTATTGAAGCGATATGCTACTTGGGCTATTCTTTCTTGCCATTTGTCTGAGTGATTTATATTCGTTGTATAAGGTTTTGATGTTAAATCTTTAGACATTATTTAATTTGGGGATTGGGGAAGATGAGGGAGATGAGCGAGTAATTTTCCTAGTGACTAATAACTAATTATATTAGACCTTGGCTAATAAAGGTGCAGCAGCTAGGAGGGTTTTGGTGTAGTGATGTTGGGGATCGGCCAAAATTTCTTTGGTGCGACCTAGTTCAACTATTTTACCACCATTCATAACGGCGATGCGATCACACAAAAATCTCGCTAACCATAGATTGTGGGTGATAAACAAGTAAGTTAACTCGAATTCGGCTTTTAATTGCAACATCAAATCTAGAACTTGTGTCTGTACACTTGCATCTAGCATACTCACGGGTTCATCACATATTACCAGTTTAGGACGAGTAATTAAAGCCCGTGCGATCGCAACTCGTTGTTGTTGTCCTCCAGATAAGTCAGATGGATAGCGTTGATAATAAAGTTCTGCTGGTGTTAATCCGACTTTCTCTAACATCCACAGAACCTTTTCTTTGGCTTTTTTAGCATTCGCTAAATTGTGAATTAATAAAGGATCAGCTATACTTTTTCCCACAGTCATGGCTGGATTTAAACAAGCGTGAGGATCTTGAAATATCATTTGTATTTGTCGGCGAGAAGAACGGATTTCTTGCAGCGATATTTTAGTTAATTCTTGTCCTAAAAACTCGACTTTTCCAGATGTAGGACGAATTAATTGTAAGATTGTTCTGGAAAGTGTACTTTTCCCACAACCAGATTCTCCTACTAGTCCTAATATCTCGCCTGGATATAATTCCAAGTCAATGCCATCTACAGCTTTAATTGTTTGACCTGATCCTTTAAATAGACGTTGAATAAAATTAGGTTCAATGGTGTAATGTTGTTTGAGTTCTGTAATTTTTAAAATTGGTGATTGATGATTGATAATGGGTGATGGGGACTGATTTTCAACTTCATAAACTGCCTGTATATGTAAAGCTGCCTTTAATAGAGATTGGGTATATTCATGTTGGGGATTACTAAATACAGATGATGTTTTCCCCATTTCTACCATTTTGCCATGATACATAACACCAATATGATCGCAATATTCGGCGACCATTGCCAAATCATGGGAAATTAATAATAATCCCATGTTTTCCTCTGCACACAATCGCGTCAATTCTTGTAAAATCTGGGTAGAGACGGTTACATCTAAACTAGTTGTAGGTTCATCAGCAACAATTAGTTTAGGATTAAGAAGTAAAGCTAGTGCAATCGCAACTCGTTGACGCATCCCTCCACTAAACTCATGGGGGTACTGATTCCAGCGATTAGCAGGAATTTTCACCTTTTCTAAAGTTGCTAAAGCTTTTAGCTTTGCTTGCTGTGTGGATAATTCCGAGGAATGTGCTTGTAGAGTTCCTATACAATGATTACCAATAGTCATTAACGGATCAAGGCGTGTCATCGGGTCTTGAAAAATTAAAGCCACAGCTTCACCTCGAAATTTCCTCAGCTGATCAGATGTTAGATTTAACACTGACTGCCTACGAAATATTACTTGTCCTTCTAACTGACTGGAGGAGGGTAACAAACGCATTACTGCCCGTCCGATTGTAGATTTACCACAACCGGACTCTCCTACCAAACCCATTCTTTCACCAGATTGGAGGGTAAAAGATACATCATCAACCGCCCAACTTACTTCTTCTTGGTGACGTTGTGGATAAGCTACACGCAAATTTTCAATACTAAATAAGGATTCACTCATAAATGTTTACCAACTTCAATAAATTCTTGGACGGGAGAATTTGCCTAATTTGTAAAAAAAAATATACCCAAATAATAGTAACCAAAGGGGTTTGTGTTTTGAGAAGCTACTAGATATTTTAGTGGAGTGCCAACGTAATACCTAAATATACTAAATATATCTATGAAAGCAGATGCTATTAGCTTTTTCCTACCTGCCATTGTTGCTACGCCCATTAAAGAACCTGTACCCATATTTTCGGTGATTTTGGGGATTATGTTGATTTCACCCCTTTTTTTTGGAAAAATGCACCTACCGCGAATTGTGGGGTTAATACTGGCAGAGGTAATAGTTGGGCCTAATAGCTTGGGACTTTTGGCGCGGGACAACACAATTGTTCTTTTAGGTAGAGTTTAGTTTATTGTTTCTCATGTTCATGGCAGGGTTGGAAACCAGCCTGGATGAGATAAAACATAACACAGATAAGGCGTTGATTTTTGTTTTATTGACATTTGCCGTCCCGATGATATTGGGTACGGGGGGATAATGTTAGCAATTGGTTACGGATTTTTACGTCCGATTTTAGTCGGTTCTTGTTTTCCTTCCCATACCTTGCTGGTATTACCTATAGTCAGTAAACTGGGAATCATGCGATCATAAGTTTTAACTACTACTCCTGGTGGCACTTTAATCACTAAAATCACTAATATTTTGGCACTATTAGTAGTAGCAGTAGTAGTAAGGGCGCATCAAGGTAGTTTAACATTCCAGTTTTGGTTATTTTTAATTCCTTCACTGATTATTTATACCTTCCTTACCCCCTGGGGTGTTCCTCCCTTGGGAAAGTGGTTTTTTCGCAAATTCGGACATGATTAAGGGGGAGAATTTACTTTTGTTCTTGCTACTTTATTTGTAGTTTCCTATGGGGCAGATATAGTCCAAATTGAACCGATTATTGGCGCCTTTTTAGCGGGAGTCACTATTAGCCAATAGATACCCCAACTTAGTCCTTTAATTAATGAATCTGATTCAATTTGTTGGTAATACTCTATTTGTACCATTTTTTCTAATTTCGGTGGGAATGTTGGTAAATCCCAGAATTCTGATTCAAGAACCAAAATCCTTAATAGTATCTGGTGTTATTCTGACAGTTGCCATTATCGCTAAATATCTAGGTGGTGGGGGTGCGGGTGAATTACTTGCATTTAAATTTGATAGGGTGATAGTAATGTTTCGATTATCGGTGGCACAAGCTGTTTCTACCTTGGCTGCAATTACCCTTGCTTACAACATCAAATTGCTAGATCAATTAACAGTGAATGGTACAATTGCCATGGTTTTAGTTACCTGCATTGCATATCCTTGGGTGACAGCAAAGTGGGGAACAAACTAAAACCAGAAGATGCTACTAATCAAAGAAGTGAAGGTAGAAAATTAGGCGATCACATTTTAGTTCCAGTTGCTAATCCAAATACAGAAGATAACCTGTTATAATTAACTATTATATTAGCAAAATCCGCCACCAGCACATTATTCTCCACATTTTAATTGAAGCAGGTAAACCGATTTCTCCAGCACAGAAAGCTAGACAAAATCAATTACTTTCCACCGCAGAAATTATTGCCAATGCAGCAGTTATCAAAGTTATAACTATTGGTAGAATTGATGAATCAATTGATAAAGGAATTGCAAGGGTAGCAGAAGAAAAACAAACCAGTATCATAGTCTGTGGATGGAAGGGTTACTCTACTTACCAAGAAAACTTATTTGGTGGTGTGATTGATAAAATTGTTGAACGCAGTTGTGATTGATAAAATTGTTGAACGCAGTTCTGTACTTATATTAGTAACTCGCTTTCCATTACCTATTCAACATACATCACGAGTATTTTTAGCCTTCACCAGTCAACAAGCTAAAAGTAGTTCCTTTGCACAAAGCATCATATTAGCCATAACCTTAGTAACAGAACTCAAAGCATCCTTACAACTTTTACAAGTTATCCCCTCCAAAGGAGTAGATATTGATTTAAGTTAGGGGATACTACCAGCGGATACAGCTGTGCCAAAAGTGGGGGTAATTTTGTCACAGAAGTGTCGCTGTTATTGAAACCTAATTATTTATTGGTGTTAAATGGGTCAGTAGCACAAAAAGGCTAGATATTTTCACTACTTGGTCATGTTCCCGAAGCGATCGCACATAATCACCTAAAGTTGCTATAATGATCGCGTATTTCCCACAGTAGCAGGAGATGTGAATTGGGGACTCGGAACTGGGAACTGGAGAATAACTCTTAACCAATTACGAATTACAAATTACCAATCACCAATCAGCAACTACGAATTACCAATTACCAATCACCAATTTATGCTTTACCCTGTTGTTTGGAAAAATAACTCAGTTTTACTAATTGACCAAACCCGCTTACCAAATGAGTATGCTGTGGTAGAAATTCACCGCAGTGAAGACATGGCGGAAGCAATCAGAACTATGATTGTTAGAGGTGCGCCGGCGATTGGTGTAGCTGCGGCTTATGGTATATATTTGGGTGCAAGGGAAATTGAAAATAGCGACAGACAAGAGTTTTTTAGCCGTTTAGAAAAAGTTGCCCAGTTATTCCGTTCTACCCGTACCACAGCAGTAAACTTATTTTGGGCTATAGGTAGAATGATGCAAACTGCCTATGAAAGTTTAGGAACAATCGCAGAAATTAAACAAATTCTCCTAGAAACTGCCCAAACTATCAACGCTGAAGATATCCAAACCTGTCAACAAATAGGTGATCATGGTTTAGAAGCTTTACCGAAAAGTCCCGAAAAATTAACCATACTTACTCACTGTAACGCCGGTGCTTTAGCAACTGCTGGTTATGGTACTGCATTGGGTGTAGTGCGTTCCGCTTGGAGAGAAGGAAGATTAACACGAGTATTTGCAGATGAAACTCGTCCCCGTTTACAAGGTGCAAAACTCACCGCTTGGGAATGTGTACAAGAAGGAATTCCTGTTAGAGTTATTACTGATAATATGGCCGCACACTGCATGAAACAAGGTTTCATTGATGCAGTTGTGGTCGGTGCTGATAGAATTGCTGCAAATGGGGACGCTGCTAATAAAATCGGTACTTACAGTTTAGCAATTGTTGCTAAGGCCCATAATATTCCGTTCTTCATTGCTGCACCTATTTCTACCATTGATTTTGCTTTAGCTGAAGGTAGTCGAATTCCCATTGAAGAACGTCATCCAGCAGAAATTTATCAACTTGGTAACACTATTCTTACACCTTCAGGAGTGGAATTTTATAACCCTGCTTTTGATGTCACTCCCGCAGACTTAATTACAGCCATTATTACAGAAAATGGTGCTTTTGCTCCTGGTGATTTGGTTAAATCTCAGTTAAAATAAGGAGTTTAAATTAAAAGCTAATGGAAAATTTAATTCCTACAATTTATTTAGTTCTTTCCTGCATCTCGCCTGTTAGTTGTAGTAATTCACCAAATAGGACAATACAAGCACAATCTACTAATACTTTAGTACAGTCTCAACCGGAAACTTCCCCAGAATCTGTAACAGAAAGTCCAGGTAGAACAGAAACGAATATTGAGACAGAATCTGCTTCTTCAAACATTAATAATATGACTGAAAAAAATGTAAAACCCACCAGAAAATTACCAAAACAGCCACAAACTGGGACGGTTAAAGAATTACTGAATAGTGATTTACTATGTTATGTCACCTTAGTAGATAAAAAAGATGTTGAAAATTGAGTTGGTGCAAGTTTTGATATTTGTGCAGAAGAAGGAAAATTCTTAAATAAGCCAGTACGCGCTATTTACACAATATTTACACAATAGAATCAGTAAGTGACTGTCAAAGTTCTGAAGCATGTGGAAAAACTCGGCAAGAATATATATTTACCAAAATGGAAGTTTTAGAAGAAAAAAAATCATCTAAACCTAAAACTCTAAACCTAAAACTGTTACATCAGCAACCATGAGTTTGGGGAATGAGGTTGTCAGTCGAGAAATATCAGCAGAAAAATCTCAATCTGCAAATAATAAAACCCAAACTATAAGTAATCGTGAATGCAGAATTACAACAGATGATCACAACTCTTGGACGGGAGTTAATAATACAGGAAATATTAGTTCTAAAGGATGTGATGTAAAAGGTAAATGTATTGAACTAACAGGGGGTAAAATTTTCTGTCGAGATGGTCAATATGTTACAGGGTGGATAAATGGAGATTATATCTACATCTTAGAACAACCAATTACAGAAGACGGAAATGCTGAATCAACCCTGATCGTGAAAAAAGGTGATACGGAAATTCTTAAATCTACACGATTGAAAGCTGGTTACAGGTGATAATTGAAAGTTAACAGGGTGGGAATTCAGTTTTTGACACTCCCCAACTTAAAGATGTAGGGATTCTTGGTTCAGCGAGTGCACTTAGAATAAACGTATTGCGGTGAGTGATCGCCATGACTTTTAGATTGATTCAATCTCCTCCTTTCCATACCCTATGGAAGGCTACGCCTACGTAATGAAAATTGGGCATTTTTTACTTGAAAAACTCTAAGAAACCTCTTGCAGAATTATTTTTATGTTAAGGTATAGGCTTTTGGTTTAATGCCAATGAGTGGGATCTTTGAGAAAGGCGATACGTTACGAAGTAGAAACAGCAAGATTTTAGTTGTTAAGGTCAAGCACTGCATTGGGCGGGTTTCCGGACTTGTTAGCGAAGCTCCTCAGAAAGAGGCAGCCAATAGCAGTGCAGTGTTTGCATATTAGGCAGCAAAAGGGCGTTTAGACAGGTTAATTACCCTTCCCTGTTGCTTTCTACTATAATCATTAAACCACTGAGGCGTTTACGCCTTAATTGGCTTTCATCCCTGCTATCAGGGTTTTCAGCCTATTTTCTCATCAACTATAAATTCACACACGTGATAAACGTTCGCATAACTGCACTGTCTAGGTGTTTTGAGTTATTACCAAATAAAGCCTGAGTTTACTTCACTTTAAATTTCCAAAAACTTGTTATGCCTATTTTAGATTCCCAAGGTCGCTTATTCGGCAAAATCAACTTACTCGATTTAGGTGCTGCGCTGGTAATCTTGCTAGTGATAATTGGTATCTTTATCTTTCCCGGAACTTCCGGTTCTGTAGCTCAAGTCGGTACAAAAACACTACCTATAGAAGTAGACTTAGTAGTGCGTGGTTTAAACATCCGCGATCCTGAACAATTATTTCAACAAGGATTTAGCAAAGGCGGTAAAACAAATGTCATTATCCGCAATCAACCCTATGGTCAAATAGGAATTAAATCCATTCAACAACTAGAAAGGACTATTACTGTTCCTCAACCAGATGGTTCAGTTAAAGAATTAATAGATCCTAGAGTAAATAATTTTAGTACAGATTTTCTCTTGACTTTAGAAGGAAAAGCTCAAGTTACCGACAACGGGCCAGTTCTAGGTAATAGTAAAGTAAAAATCGGGATGCCTTTTGAATTGGAAGGTTTTAACTATAACTTCAACGCTTCCGTAATTGATATTCGCTTAAAAGATAAATAGTATTTTGGTAATGGGTAATTGGTAATTACCAATTACCCATTACCCAGTCCCCGATGCCCAATTACACATTTAACAAGGTTAAAAACTTACGAATTAATCCAATTGTTACCGCCGGTAATTCTAATTGTGGTGTTAATCCCACATTTTCCAAAGATTGAAAATATCGAATAGCTTGGGGATTAATTTCCGCAAATCGCCGACCAATTTCTGGAGGAGTAAATTGTGATTTCTGTCCCCAAATAATAGCAGTGGGAGTTGTTAACTCTTGAATGTAAACAGACAAATCAAAGCACAAATCTCCACGGACAAAAGATAGTGCTGCATATTCAGCATTCGGTTGCTGGGCAGATTGTAAATAGGCATCTACTATCTCTTGATAGACTCGATTAGAGTAGGCAAATTGTCGCTGCTCTAAAAAACTGCGAATCCCCGCATCAGTAGCAATTCCCGTACTATACAGTAACCTATCAACCAAAGGCACGCTAACTAACTGGGCAAAAAAACTGCGGGAGTAGTCTTGCCCAAAATCCGAAAGTCCTGCTGGACTAACTAGAACTAAAGACTTAAATAAATCTGGATCGGAAATTGCGACTCTAATGACAAACGCCGCCGTCAGAGAAGAGGCTACAACCATCACTCTCCCTGTGCAGGTTTGTTCAATAAACTCCCGAATTGTGGTTAAATAATCCTCAATTTTGTAATTGCGTTGTGGATGTTCAGACCCACCCCAACCAATTAAATCTGGTGCAATCACCCGATATTCAGCCGCAAAAGCAGGAAATACTTTCGACCATTCATAACTAGAAGACCCACCACCAAAACCATGCAAAAACAGCAAAGTTTCCCTATCAGGTTTTGTACTTTCATCCTGCCAAGGTGAGTCAGTAGCAGTATGGTATACCATCTTACCCAACGAGGTATTGATTAAGCGTTGCTCAAATCCTAGTAATTGCAACATAAGTATTCTTTGTGATTCTTTTGACTAGAGAGTATTTTTAGCACTCAGGTTGCACCAAAGTGCTGACTGATTCCGCTAAACTCCTCACTCTTATTGATTATCAGCCAACTAACCACAACAGAACTTCTGACTCTTGTTAGATTAAGGAAATATAAAATTACGAAATGACTTATAAAGATTTTGTGTTGATTTTTTAATCAAACAGATAAATTATGTTGAAACTACCAGGGAATAAAGTTTTTTGATAGGATTGGATATAACAATACTAATGGATACCTAACTAATGGATACCTATGTGGTTTTTATGGTAGCCTAACAGAAAAATCACCCTTAACTCTGAGCGTTAAAGATAGCTGGAAAGCTGAAATAAATCGGCATTACTGATTCTATTTGTATATGCTAAAACAAGAGCTATTTTATTGACGTGGTTACTGTCTAAAAATGGTAAAGCTGGGTGTGATGGTAAATCAAGCTACTCTTCAATTAGAACAAGTACAAAAGCTGGAAAAGGCTAACCAGCTTGATAGCTCTGATTTACCTAACCAAATTATTACTTCTGTAGGGCAGGATCTGTTTGATCTATTTGGTGAAGATTTTTATGAGGACTAAGTAATTTTACTTATATCTATTCGTTTAAATTTTGATCATTTGAGATCTTATAAAAGAGTAGACACCCAATTTAAACGATAGGGCATTATTTTTAATAATTGTTTAGCTGTACAACCGTCAAATCCAGCTTTTCCAAGCCACTCAGGACTAAACCTTTTAATAGGATCTCCCAAAAACGGATTGTTAGAAGTTGTTTTCTTACGTCCTGTTAACTGGGTTAGTGCCTTAGTGACTAGCTCACAGCGATTGGTTGTTGATGCCTACGACGAAGATGATAAATTACTGGATAAATCAGTTCTCCCTGCTGGTAATGTTGTAAATTCTGGGTCGGACATACCTCCAAATACTATGCTATCTGTAACAGCAAATTACATTCAAAAAGTGAGCTTCTGTTGTTTTGATGGCCACTTCACCCTTAATGAATTTAAGTTTTGTTGTTCTAACTCACTAAAAGTAGGGTGTGGGGTGTAGGGAAAGATAGTTTTTCCCACACCATAAAAAGTACAAAGCCGAGATCCTTCACTTCGTTCAGGACACCTCGTGATTTATTGATGGAGAAGAAAATGTAGTTCGAGACGCGCGATACCAGAAATACAATGTCCTGATTTGAACCCTGATTTTAATTATGGGGTTCCCCACACCTCTGTAATCTGAGCAGTTAAATTAGGGAATAGTGAAGAGACTGATAACTGATTAAGTAGTTTTGTAGTCAAATAGGTAAAAAATTGTGGTACAGGCCTCGTCTTCTTGGCGGCAATTAATTAACCAGTTTCCACAGATCAAGATAGGAAGCCCAAGGCAGCGAAATTTAAAGGGTTTTTTTGAACCAGGAAGTATTCTTGGCTTCTTGACAATCATCGTTGCTATGCTGTTTTGGAACTGGAAGTTGTTGTTAGCACTTGCTGTTGGTATTGTAGTAATGCTTGTGTCTTACTCAATACCTAAGTGGAACTGGCAACTAAGTTGGTTAGAAATACGCAGGTTTTTAAATAGTGCCAATAGTCGGTTGGCTTTAGCTGTTACCAGTGGTGGTATTGCGACTGTTATTAGTTATATAGCTGCTGAAATCTGGGTTTATTCCCCAAGTTATTGGCTGGCTGTTGCAACTATTGTCCAAGGTGTGGGCACGTTGCTAACTTTAATTTTGTTGGTTTGGCAAATTTTCAGCCTTCAGGGAAATCGAGAGGAAGAATCTTTTGACCAGTTGTTGAACAATTTAACAGAAACAGATTCATTAAAGCGTTTGGTTGCTGTGCATCAATTGGCTAAATTTAGCACTCGTAAACAACTTAATCTTTCAGTACAGAAAGAAGTTGTTGAATGTTTAGGACTTCTATTGAGTAGGGAAGAAGAAGCAGTAGTTCGAGAAGCGGCCTTAAATAGTTTACAAACGTTGGATGCATTGCAAATACTACTGGATAGTAGTAGCAAACCTCCTGTATGACTAAAAAAAAGGTGGGCCAAATAGCCCACCCTAAAAAATAAAAGAAATAAACTATTGCTAATTAACCCAATAATGCGATCGCTTTAGCTAATACATTATCAACAGTGAAGCCAAATTTCTCCATACAAATACCACCAGGAGCAGAAGCACCAAAATGATCAATGCTAACAGTATCACCTTCAGTTCCAACATATTTATGCCAACCGAAACTGCTGGCAGCTTCTACAGAGAGACGCTTGGTGACTGCTTTAGGTAGAACAGACTCTTTGTAAGCAGCATCCTGGGCATCAAATAAATCTATGCAAGGCATGGAAACAACACGGACTTTCTTGCCTTGTGCTGTTAACTTTTCAGCAGCACTTACACACAGGCTTAATTCTGAACCAGTACCAATCAAGATGAGCTCAGGGGTACCAGCACAATCGACAATAGTGTATGCTCCTTTCTTCACACCTTCAATTGATGTACCTGCTAAGTTAGGAACATTTTGACGAGTGAACGCCAACAGAGTAGAACCTTGTGCCTTAGACTTCTCAATTGCGACTGTGTAAGCTCCTGAACATTCGTTTCCGTCTGCGGGACGAATTACGCTTAAATCAGGAATAGCTCGCAGAGAAGCTAGTGTTTCAATGGGTTGGTGAGTGGGCCCATCTTCACCTTGTCCGATGGAATCGTGAGTCATCACCCAAATTGACCCAGCTTGAGATAAAGCGGCCAGACGAATGGCAGCACGCATATAGTCGCTAAAAATGAGGAATGTTGCACCGTAGGGAATTAATCCCGAACCATGTAGCGCCATACCATTACAGATTGCGCCCATAGCATGTTCACGGACCCCAAAGTGAATGTTACGGTTTTGGTATTGTCCTTTTTGGAAGTCACCAAAACCCTTGATCTCGGTGAGGTTGGAGTGAGTTAAGTCAGCTGAACCACCGATTAATTCAGGTAAAACTGCTGCCAATTTATTCAGGCAGGTTTCTGAATGCTTACGGGTGGGTAGTGCTTTATCTTCTGTGGTGTAGGTGGGTAGAACTTTATCCCAACCTTCGGGTAATTTACCACTGATGAAACGTTCAAATTCAGCAGCTTCGGCGGGATACTTAGCTTTGTAGTCAGCTAAGGCTTTGTTCCAGTCACTTTCGTAATCGGCACCACGTTGTACTGCTTTGCGTGTGTGGTTGAGGACATTGCTGGGGATTTCAAATGGTGCATATTCCCAACCTAAGTTTTTACGAGTCAATGCTGTTTCATCTCCACCCAAAGCGGCACCGTGAATACCAGCGGTGTTTTGCTTGTTGGGAGAACCATAACCAATGGTGGTTGTTACCTTAATCATGGTGGGCTTGTCGGTGACAGCCTTGGCTGCTTCGACGGCTTTGGAGATTGCGTCTAAATCGGTGTTACCATCTGTAACGTGGAGGACGTGCCAACCGTAAGCTTCAAATCGTTTGGAAACATCCTCTGTGAATGCTACATTTGTAGAACCATCAATTGAGATATGGTTATCGTCGTACAGAGCAATCAGCTTACCTAAGCCATAGTGACCGGCTAAGGAAGCAGCTTCACCGGAAATACCTTCCATGTTGCAACCATCACCAAGAATTACATAAGTGTAGTGGTCTACAATCTTGGCATCGGGTTTGTTGAATTTAGCGGCTAGATGTGCCTCAGCCATAGCCAAACCGACGGCGTTAGCGATACCTTGACCCAGTGGTCCAGTGGTTACTTCTACACCAGCGGTTTCAAAGTTTTCTGGATGTCCAGGAGTTCTAGAACCCCATTGCCGGAATTGTTTGATATCTTCGATGGTGACGCTATCGTAGCCTGTCAGGTACAGCATGGCATACTGCAACATACAGCCGTGACCAGCAGATAGGACAAAGCGATCACGGTTGAACCATTTGGGATTTTTGGGGTTATAGCGCATAAAGCGATCCCAAAGGACAAAAGCCATTGGAGCCGCCCCCATCGGCAGTCCGGGGTGTCCCGATTTGGATTTTTCTATGGCATCAACAGCCAAAAAGCGAATCGAGTTAATACAAAGTTCTTCGAGGGATTGGGTTGCAACAGCCATAATCTCTTGTTTTTAACGACGGGTTAGCACTCTTTGTAGCTTTCTAATTCTGGGGTCATTATAAAGTGATCCCACCATTCTCATCATCCCATTCCTACTTCTAGATGGACAAGCGGGATCTTCTGAGTTTCTGGTGATGAATAGAGCTAATAATTGGGTCATGCCGAACCCTTGGTTCAGCTGGGAATGATAGTATATATAATACTTTCCGCAGGTTCACTTCAGGAGGCAGGGGCAGAAGGTTATTCTTTCCCTAGATCCCACAGAACACACCCCTACACCCCAAATTAGTATTAGAGGTATTTCTTAAAGGCCAGGGTGACATTATGACCACCAAATCCAAAGGAATTGGATAGGGCTACATCTACTTTTTGAGCGCGGCTAATGTGGGGTACATAATCTAAGTCACAACCATCATCAGGATGATCTAGATGGATGGTCGGGGGAATGTGGTCATTAGCGATCACTAGAACTGTAGCCACTGCTTCAATCCCACCCGAACCTCCTAACAAATGACCTGTCATGGATTTGGTGGAACTAATTGCTATCTTGTAAGCATGATCGCCCAACGCTTTTTTAATTGCTGCTGTTTCTGTGACATCATTGGCTGGGGTGCTAGTTCCATGAGCATTGATGTAACTAATCATTTCTGGTGTCAGTTTAGCGTCTGTGAGGGCCAGTTCCATCGCTCTTGCCGCACCTAAACCACCGGGTACGGGGGAGGTCATATGGTAAGCATCACAGGTCATACCATAACCGATCATTTCTCCATAAATACGAGCACCGCGTTTGAGAGCGTGTTCTAATTCTTCAAGAATTAAAATTCCTGAACCTTCTCCCATGACAAAACCATCACGATCTTTGTCAAATGGACGACAAGCCTTTTTAGGGTCATTCCGAGTGGAAAGCGCCCTGGCAGCAGCAAAGCCTGCTACGGACAATGGTGTAACGGCTGCTTCCGACCCCCCACAAATCATGGCTCGGGCATAGCCATTTTGAATCAAACGAAAAGCATCACCTATGGCGTTTGAACCAGCCGCGCAAGCTGTCACTGAGCAAGAATTAGGACCTTTAGCTCCAGTGTGGATTGCTGTTAATCCTGCTGCCATGTTGGCAATCATCATGGGGATCATGAATGGACTACAGCGGTCTGGACCCCGATTGAGGTAGACTGTTTGCTGATCTTCTAATACTTTAATGCCACCAACACCTGAACCGATCATGACACCTATCTGTTCGGCATTGAGGTCATTGATAATTAATTGTGCGTCTGATATAGCCTGTTTAGCTGTTGCGATCGCAAATTGGGCAAACCGATCCGTGCGCTTGGCTTCTTTGCGCTCCATATATTGATGAGGATCAAAGTTTTTCACTTCCCCAGCAATCCGACAGTCATGTTTAGACGCATCAAAAGCTGTAATATGGTCTATACCATTGCGTCCACTTAACAATCCTTCCCAATACTCAGATGGTGTGTTACCAATAGGTGTAATCGCGCCAACACCCGTTACAACAACGCGTTTACGTTTATAGTCTGTCATGATTCAGTTAAAGGTAGCGAACAAGCAGCAGGTAGAACAATGCAGAACAGTATAGAGACTGGGAACAGTGAACAGTGAATATTAAACAGCGACCAGTAAATGGTGATAACCGATAACTGACTCATCTCCCCAGTCCCTTGTTCCTAATTCCCAGTCCCTGATAACTTTTAGGCAGATGCAGCAATGTGAGAGTTGATGTAGTCTACTACCTCTTGTACTGTTAAAATCTTTTCGGCATCTTCATCAGGAATTTCGATCTCAAATTCTTCTTCCAAAGCCATTACCAATTCCACTATATCTAGAGAATCAGCCGCTAAATCATCTGTAAATGAGGCGCTTGATACGACCTTTTCAGGGTCAACATCTAGCTGTTCAACGACGATTTTCTTTACTCTGTCAAAAATATCAGGTTGGCTCATAGATAAAAGTCCTTAACAAGTTGCTATGATCTGCTCTTTATGGGAGATGATTTTTTGAGCATATACATCTTATCGGAAAGCGTGATCCTCAGTACAGTTATTAGTAATTAGTGGAAAAAGATAGGAAGTAGGAGGCAGAAAAGCTGGTTCTATAAGCTATTGATTTTAGATAAATATGGAAATATAAGCTCTAAAACAAATATATTCTTATGCTATCACAAACGCTGAAATACGCTTACTACCCCGGTTGTGTTGCTCAAGGAGCCTGTCGGGAGCTTTATTTATCTACTCAGTCCCTGACTCAAGCACTGGGTATTGAACTAATTGAACTCAAAAAAGCTGCTTGCTGTGGTTCAGGTACATTTAAAGAAGATTCCCAATTGCTGGAAGATACTGTTAACGCCAGGAATATTGCTTTAGCAGAAGAATTAAATCTACCACTTCTGACACATTGTAGCACTTGCCAGGGTGTTATTGGTCACGTTGACCAACGTTTAAAAGAATCCCAATCAACCGACCCCGCTTATTTGAATCAAGTTAATGGACTGTTAGCAAAAGAAGGTTGTTCACCTTATCGGGGAAGGACAGAAGTTAAACATCTGCTTTATGCCTTGGTAACAGATTATGGCTTAGAGAAAATTAGCCAGCGAGTCACTCGTAAGTTAAGTGGAATCAAATGTGCAGCGTTTTATGGCTGTTATCTCCTCCGCGCTCAAAAATCCATGCCCTATGATGATCCATTCCAACCAGAAGCTGTGGAAAATGTCTTTCGGGCAGTAGGTGCAACACCTATTTATTATCGTGGACGCACTCAATGTTGTGGTTGGCCTCTATCTAGCTATGCCACTACAGAATCTTTCAAAATGGCAGGGATGCACATTCAAGAAGCATTAGCTGCTGGTGCTGATTGTATTGTCACACCTTGTCCTTTATGCCACTTAAACTTAGATTCTCGTCAGCCAGAAGTAGAAAAAGTAATTGAGAAAAGGTTGGGTTTACCAGTATTACATTTACCTCAATTAATTGCTTTGGCACTGGGAGTTAGTCCCAAAGAACTGGGTTTAGAACGTCATATTGTTTCTACAAAACCATTATTAGAAAAATTGGGATTTTAGTTTAGCAGTAACCAATGTTCGGTTTATTACTCAATAGGTTCCCTTTAACCCTTCATGATTGAAAATCTTCTTTAATCTCAGCCTATTTCGCCTCAGAAACCCATAAACTAACGGTTGGTTCAGAATTAAACTGAAAAGTCTGAACCCTTAAACACGATATAAACGAAGGACGAAGCAGAAATGACAAAATTTCTGGATACCGCTATTGAAGCTATTGTCGCCCGCGAAATTCTTGATTCACGGGGAAGACCGACTGTTGAGGCTGAAGTACATTTGGCTAATGGTGCAGTAGGACTGGCGCAAGTTCCTAGCGGTGCTTCGAAAGGTACTTTTGAGGCTCATGAACTGCGAGATGGTGATAAAAGCCGTTATGGTGGCAAAGGGGTACTCAAGGCAGCGCAGAATGTGAAAGAGGTATTAGCACCCCAATTGTTAGGCTTGGATGCCCTAGACCAAGAATCATTGGATAAAATCATGATTTCTTTGGATGGTTCACCCAATAAGGCTAATTTGGGCGCAAATGCAATTTTGTCGGTTTCACTAGCAGCTGCTAAAGCTGCTGCTGAGTCTTTGGGAATTCCTTTGTATCGCTATTTGGGTGGGCCTTTGGCGAATTTGCTCCCTGTACCTTTGATGAATGTGATCAATGGTGGAGCGCACGCAGCTAATAATGTCGATTTTCAGGAGTTTATGATTGTACCCGTCGGTGCGCCTTCCTTCCAGGAAGCTTTGCGTTGGGGTGCGGAAGTGTTTGCAACTCTCAGCAAGGTTTTGGATGATAAGGGCTTGCTGACTGGTGTCGGTGATGAAGGTGGTTTTGCACCTAACCTGGAATCTAACCAAGTAGCTTTAGAATTATTGGTAGCTGCTATTAAACAAGCTGGTTACAAGCCTGGGGAAGAAGTTGCTTTAGCCTTGGATGTGGCAGCCAGTGAGTTCTACAAAAATGGGCAGTATCTTTATGATGGTAAACCCCATACCCCAGTTGAGTTTATTGATTATTTAGGCCAGTTGGTTGACCAATATCCGATTGTTTCCATTGAAGATGGTTTACATGAGGAAGATTGGGAAAGTTGGCAATTACTGACTCAGAAGTTGGGTTCAGGAGTACAATTAGTGGGTGATGATTTATTTGTTACTAACGCTACTCGCTTACAAAAAGGGATTGAGCAAAAAGCAAGTAACTCGATTTTGATTAAGTTGAATCAAATTGGTTCACTGACTGAAACTTTGGAAACCATTGATTTAGCTACTCGCAACGGTTTCCGCTCAGTCATTAGCCATCGTTCTGGTGAAACTGAGGATACAACTATTGCTGATTTGGCTGTAGCCACTCGTGCAGGTCAAATTAAAACTGGTTCTCTTTGTCGTAGTGAACGGGTAGCAAAATACAATCGTTTACTCAGAATTGAAGATGAATTAGGCGATCGCGCTGTTTATGCTGGTACTGTTGGTTTAGGATCTAAGTAGGAAATAGGAGTTCAGGAGTATGGCTTACGCCACGCTCCGCTATCAGGAGTTCAGTAAGAAGAATTTATTTTTCTTCTTTGCTTCCCCTATTCCCTATTCCCTCTTAAGGATAAAATCCGACTTTGGGCAACCCCAAAGTTTCATCCCAGCCTAGCATCAGGTTCATACACTGAATTGCTTGTCCAGCTTGACCCTTAATCAGGTTGTCAATGGCTGACATGACGATGACGCGGCCTGTGCGTGGGTCTACTTCTATACCTATATAGCAAGCATTACTGCCACAGGCCCATTTGGTTTGGGGGTAAGTGCCACTATTACAGATTTTTACCCATGGGGAATTACGGTAAAAAGCGGTGTAGATCGTGATTAAGTCATCACGAACTAAACCGGGGTCTCGCAGTATAGCGTAGACGGTGGCTAATATTCCCCGCACCATTGGGATAAGGTGGGGTGTAAATTGGATTGTTACTTCGTGTCCTGCTAAATCGCTACAAATTTGCTCGATTTCCGGGGTGTGGCGATGACGGGCGACATTATAAGCCCCTAGAGAGTTGTCTGCTTCGGCTAATAAGAGGTTGATTTTGCCTTGTCTACCACCGCCAGATGTGCCAGATTTAGCGTCAATTATCGCTGTTTCTGGAACGATCAAACCTTGTTTGAGGAGTGGTGAAAGTGCGAGTAGGCTGGCTGTGGGATAGCAACCAGGACAGCCAATGAGTTGAGATTCGGCAATGCGATCACGGTACAGTTCTGGTAATCCATAAACTGCTGTAGCTGCAATGCTGCGATCACTTCTTTGTGTACCATACCAAGTTATATAAGTTGCTAAGTCACTGAATCTGTAATCTGCACTCAGATCCAGCACCTTAGATCCTTTTCCTATAAGTTGGGGAGTGATTTGACAGGCTAAACCGTTGGGTAAAGACAGAAACACCACTTCGCATCGACTAGCAATGATTTCTGGATCTACCGCTTCAATTTTTAGGTTAACTATATTACCCAGATGGGGGTAAAGATCAGCAAAGGTTTTTCCGGCGCTGCTTTCACCACCCAAATAAACCAATTCAACTTCAGGATGATCCATCAAGAGTCGAACTAGTTGCACTCCGCCATAACCTGACGCGCCAACAATTCCAACTGGTACGCGCCTTAAATTACCCATGATCTGAAATCCTTATCCGCTTTTGGTTAATTCATTATCAACTATCAACAATCGAGCTATTAGCTCATTGGTGATCACCTATTTATTATTGAACTTTGGCTGCATTGTATAGCAAATAGCTGCTTTTAGCGTACTTATAAATTGATCTTTACCAAAAAATCATACTTATAGTGTGTAGAAATTAAATACCAGCAAATATTATGTTCTTTATGTAACACAATATTCTCAACTTCAAAAAGTTGGCAAAAATGTTCGTAAGGTCATGAAAGCTAAGGATATTTCCCAATAACAGTTAGCAGAACTAGCAGGACTACATTGTAACTACACAGGTGGTGTTAAACGTGACGAAAGAAATGTTACCTTGTTGAACATTATCCTGATTGCTCATGCTTTGGGAATGTCACCCAGTGAATTATTGCAAGGCTTAGATTAAATGGTATCTCCTTATTTGGGTATTGATAAAAATCATTGGACAGAAACAACAAAGCAATTGATCAAAGAACATCCTTGAGAGGTTGATTTTATGAGGGATGTTGCTTTGGTTAGTTGGAATCTTCTATGGCAAACTAAAATAGGAGAGGGAGATACATCTTTGAGTCTGGCAGAAATCGATCCTCCAGCTATTGTAGTTGGATCTTTTTTTGAAAAATCCTTTGTAAAAGAACCACAAAGACGACATCAAGAACAATGGAGAGGAACACAAAATAAAGATGTTGTTTGTCTCGTAGCTGATAAATATTAGACCTCTTGCAGAATTAATTTTATGTCAAACTAAGGGTTTAGCTTTATTTTAGCCAAAAGTTAGAGTTATATGATCATGTTTGAATTAGCGATCGCAAAGAACACCAAAAATACATAAAATCTAAAACTGTCTATCATACCACAGCAACAATTTTGCAAGAAGTCTATTATTTATAGTCCAAGACTCCTACGTTGTCATGCTGCGCTATCGCTCTAGTTACCGCAATTTTAAAGATTATTACCTGAAGCATATCCGAAAATATTGCCAAGGTGAGTTTCCTCAGTTAGTAAGTTATCAAAGATTTATCGAATTAATGCCAAATGCTTTAACGCCTTTAATTTATTATCTGAATAGTCGGAAATGAATCAACACAGATATCAATTTTATTGATAGTACCCCTATTGCCATTTATCATCTTGAAAGAGTGAAGATAAACAAGATATTCAAAGGTTTAGCAGGTTCGGGGACAAGTTCGATCTGTTAGTATTTTGGCTTTAAAGTTCTTTTCATTTTTAATGAAAAAGGAGAATTACTTAAGTTTAAAATTACTCCTGGCAATGTAGATAAATAAGTTCCTATTCCTACTTTGACCAAGAAAATATCTGGGAAATTATTTGGAGATAAAGGATATATTTATCAGAAACTTTCGTAGGAACTTTGGTCTAATGGACTCAAATTAATCACTCCTCCTAAGAAAAATATGAGAAATAAGTTCTTCTTACTTGAAGGAAAACTAATGCTCCGAAAAAGTTCTTTAATTGCAACTGTTAATGATCAACTCAAATATATTTCACAACTTGCTTATTCTCGACACCGTAGTGTTATTAATTCTATAGTCAATGTGATTGCTTCCTTGATTACTTATACTTGGCAACCAAAAAAACCTTCTTTAAGATTCGACGACAATGAAATTCAAACCCTAGCTGTTTATTTATCTTAATTAGCAATTTAATATCAATATTAATTAACAGTAACATCTGGAATATTGACAGAGGTTTGGAATATAGAAAGTTGTCGGCGCTACTGCTTGATGGAAGACTATGTAGTTTTTAAGTCTAACAATCAAAGACCAGCAGTAGCAGATATTACTCCAGATGGAAGAAAAGTTGCAGTAGTTGGGAAGGATATTAATCAAGTACATATTTATGATATTGAGCAAAATGTCATAATTCAAACATTGGACGATACTCCCAAGGAAGCACGTTGGGTAAGTTTCAGTCGAGACTTATCCTATTTTGCTGCACTCAGCATCTATGCACAATGTTTCCTATGGAATTTAGAAACAGGAGAAAGACACTTAGCTGACAGATTTAACCCAGAGCATAGTGCATACTGGTCAGTTTGTTTTCATCCCAACAGTAAATATATGGCATCAGGTTCATTAGTAGGCTTTATTGTAATTTTTCGACTTAATGATGGTGAGCGAGTAGTGATGCAAAAAGTACATGAGGGAAGAGTTTCGGATTTAGCTTTGACACCAGATGGCAAAAAGTTAATTTCAGGAGGGGAAGATGGACTTTTGTCAATTTTAGAATCCAACGACATACTATATCATGAAGGATGATAACTGCATAGCGCAGCTAGAAGATTACAACGGCTCAATTTGTTTACAACCTACTTCCAAGGAGAAGATTTAATTTCTACTCCCATTAAGAAACCCAAGAATCGAGAATTAACGATTCAACAGAAACAAGAAAACTAGAAATTCTCAGCCAAACTGGTATTTGCTGAACACCGCATTCGTTCTGTAAAAATATTTCGATTTGTCCAACAACGATTCAGGTTTAATCCCCATAAGTATGAACAAGTAATTCTGACAATTTGTGGATTAGTTAGATAACGAACTGCTTCGCTCATATTACCAACAGAAATAAATCTGATTACACCGGTCTGAAATTGATACATATAACTTCGTATTTATGCCTTGTTCTTGTCAGTAAATAACCACTCCCGTACCCACATTTGAATAATGAACCTGCTTCTCTTCATCAACTTAGTCAATCAGAACCCAATCATCTACGTTTTAACACAGAAAGTTGGTTAGGCTGACAAGTTAAACAACCACGTTTACCACTTAAAACACCCTACCGTAGCTTCTTGGATTACCTAAACCTATCTGTAATAAATAACAACATATCTGACAGCGCAAATTTTAACAGCGCCATTATCAATTTCTCCCAGGATTGGACGGAAAGTAATCTTCAATCAATAACTAATGAAACCATTGTTCAGTCTCTAGATAAAATAACCAAAGGGCTGCAAGAATGGATAGATAGTAGTATATCTGCTATAGATGAAGAAACTATTTCTCAAAGAGTTGAGGAAGTAGTAGAGGGGTTTAAAGAATTAGCTAATCCTAGTTATGACCATGAAGATATTGTTCAAAGATTGGTCAATTTTTTTATAGAAGATGACTGGGCATTTATCAAAATTGAAGGCGAACCTATATTACGTCTTGCCTGCCAAGGTAAAAATGGTACATGGAATTGCTACGGTAAAGTATACTCGAAACAGCAAGTAGTTTTTTACTCAATTTATCCTACTCTCATACTTGAAAATAAGCTGTTGTCTGTTACAGAATGTATTAATAGGGCTAATTGTAACATGGTCATAGGGAATTTTGAATTAGATGTTGAACTGAGAGAATTCCGCCATAAAACTAGTTTTGATGTATCTGTTGCTATTCCTACTCTCGGACTCATCAATAACTTAGTTGATACAAACATCAACAGAATGGACGAATTTTTACCAGGATTGGTATCTGTAATTGATAGTATTGATAGTGATGTATTACCAAAATATGGTATAGACCAGATTTAATATATGCCCAATTATACAGAATCGTATTCTTTGATTGATGACGGTATTACAGTAACAACAGTAACAGGTGTTATAGAAAAGGCAGAAAAAATTCAAAACTATCCACAGTTATCACATGTAGAGGAACAGCAATTATCTATAGTTCTTGTTGAGCAAGTTAAAAATCAAATGATTCAGAGATTAGATTCTGATGGTGAGGGGTTATTTTTACAAGCATATACTTTTTTTAAAAAAAATACATTTGATACTAAAATAGTCAAATTAATCCAACTTTATTCAGGATTGGCAGGACAGATACGGTTTCTTTTAGAACATCTCAAATATTGGGCTGACCAGTACGGGGAACCACCAGTTAATTCCCAACCTCAGACAACTAGTCGAGTTGCAAAAACTATTTGGGAGTATTGAAGAGCGCTGTCAAGAAACTGCAGCAGGGACGTTGCAAGGTAAACAAGAAGTAGAACTATTAATCGAAATTGAAGAATTCAGAGAACGTTTAGCTTTTTTTGATCAAACTACTCCCTTCCCACTAAAAGAATAAGGTCATAGTAATGGGGTATAGGGATAATGCTTATGCGTAAGGTGGAATCCCACACCCCTAATTTCATACTGGGAAGGGAATAGGCATACGATAATAGTCAATGTTCAATCTCCCAGTTTGCCCATTTTTGAAGGAGTTAGGAAAAATAGGCAGTCAGAAGTATACTGAGTGACATATGTCCGAAAATAAGCTGGTAAGTATATGTTCGATGTTATGCAGACTGAACCCATAATTGCAAACGAACGAGTAGCAGCGTGACGACCTAGAAGTCTTAGAAAATAAACAATAGACCTCTTGCAAAATTGTTTATGTGGTATGATAGGGAATTTTAGATTTTAGATATTTCTGGTGTTCTTTACGATCACTCACTAATTCAAACATAAGTTATGTAACTCTAACTTTTGGCTAAAACAAAGCCAAACCCTTAGTTTGCTCCCTTCCCAGTATAAAATTAGGGGTGTGGGATTCGACCTTACGCATAAGCATTATTCCTATACCCCATTACTATAACCTTATTCTTTTAGTGGGAAGGGAGTAACAAAAAATCAATTCTGCAAGAGGTCTAATCCATAGCTTTATACTCTATGTATATTAGATTTTATACCCATAAAAGTATGTATGAACTAACCGTTTGTCAAGCAAAAGATATATTAGTTATCTCAGATAATATCTGGTTTCGATAAACAAGCTACAATTTACAATAAGAAATTGTTAAAAAAATTTACGTTGGTAGCTGGAAATTTTCTGTGTCACAGCCTAAGACTAGCCAAGCCTTTGAATTTGATTCTATTGATGCCGCTTTAGCCGACCTCAAAGCGGGTCGTGTCATTGTGGTGGTAGATGACGAAAATCGAGAAAATGAAGGCGATTTAATTTGTCCTGCCCAATTTGCCACCCCTGACATGATAAATTTCATGGCGGTAGAAGCCAGAGGGCTAATTTGTCTAGCCATGACGGGCGATCGCCTGGATGAACTAGACTTACCATTAATGGTGAGTAATATTACAGATACTAACCAGACTGCTTTTACTGTCAGCATTGACGCTGGTCCTCACTTGGGCGTTAGCACTGGCATTTCCGCAGAGGACCGCGCCCGTACTATTCAAGTTACCCTCAACCCTGCCACACAGCCGCTGGATTTACGTCGTCCTGGGCATATTTTCCCGATTCGGGCTAAAGCTGGAGGTGTACTCAAACGGGCAGGACACACAGAAGCAGCAGTTGATTTAGCAAGATTAGCAGGATTATACCCCGCTGGGGTAATTTGTGAAATTCAAAATCCTGATGGTTCAATGGCAAGATTACAGCAGTTAATCGAATATGCTAAAATCCATAAACTTAAAATTATTAGCATTGCCGATCTTATCAGCTATCGTCTCCAAAATGATCGCTTGGTGTACCGAGAAATCGTTACCAAGCTACCCAGTCGATTTGGACAATTTGATATTTACGGATACCGCCACACTTTAGATAATACTGACCATGTAGCGATCGTCAAGGGCGACCCAGCAAATTTCCAAGATGAGCCTGTGATGGTGCGGATGCACTCGGAATGTTTGACGGGTGATGCTTTAGGTTCTTTGCGCTGTGACTGTAGAATGCAGTTAAATTCCGCATTGAAAATGATTGAAAATGCTGGTCAAGGTGTAGTTGTTTACCTGCGTCAAGAAGGACGGGGTATAGGCTTGATTAATAAACTCAAAGCCTACTCGCTGCAGGATATGGGACTTGACACGGTGGAAGCTAATGAGCGTTTAGGTTTTCCTGCTGATTTGCGCGATTATGGAATGGGGGCGCAAATACTTATGGATTTGGGTATTAAAAAAATTCGCCTAATTACCAATAATCCTCGTAAAATTGCTGGTGTGAAGGGCTATGGTTTGGAAGTTGTAGATCGAGTGCCTTTGTTAATTGAAGCCAATGATTATAACTCTTCTTACCTAGCTACCAAAGCCAAAAAGTTGGGACATATGTTGTTACAAACTTATCTGGTGACAGTAGCATTACACTGGGAAGATGAACCAGATTCAGTGACGCAACGCTATGAACGTTTAGAGAAACTTCGGCATTTAGCAACAACGAATCATTTACTTTTGCAAGAAGAAGCGCGTCCGTTACGAATTGCCTTATTTGATAAGCCATCCTTAACTGTTCATTTAGGATTTGACCAGCCAAAAATTGCTCATGCTAATTGGTATGAACAGAAGGGTCATCCTTATTTGCAAGCAATTTGTCAAATTTTGGATCAATTACTAAATTTACCCTATGTCCAGAAGTTGGATTTCTTAATTTCTTCTGGTAGTGATCCTCTGACTAATTTGCAAGTACAGTTAGATCGGAAGGCGTTGAATTCTGATGTACTACCTTCTTCTTTGAGTGATCACTTGCAGACACAGCAGATTTATAGTTTTAGTAAGTAGGATTTAGGATTTCCATACATTGATCAAGCTCTAGTTATATCTCTCATACCTAGAGCTATTTTTTTATGGTTTCTGTTTGCTTGAGTAAAGTTACAAGGAATTATGTCCAAAACTAGAAACAGAAATAAAAAAAGCTGGTATTCTCAAACAAGGAGATAATTATGACAAAACTGATAAATTGCTATATGAAAAACTCAAAAGCCATCAAGGAACAGCAATTAATCATGCAATTAAATTAGAACAAATGCATCCTAATCAAGATGGATGTACGAATCAATCAACAAAAGTACATATTCTAGTCAAAGAACTTAAAAAACAAAATGAATTTAAATAAATTACTAACTCTTTTTCACATTATTAAAAGTTTTCAACTCCCGAAAAGAATGCAATTTATTAAAAAACCTATCAAAATCAAAACTTAACGGATCAACTTTTCCATTAGCAATATCTACAGCGCGATGAGTTGTAATTCTCTCATCTGAAACCTGACTTTGAGCAATTAACCAAGCTAAAGAATCATATTGAACCTCAGTATAACCGCTGTGTTCCTCGATATTAGTTTTTCCCCAAGCATCACGAGGAGTTTCTAAGGAAACATTATAAGCAAAATTATTCACAGATGGTGGTAACTGGGGATTAGTCTGTACAGTTTCGATACCATTAACACCCTTAAAAGCAGAATTACCTGCACCAAATGCGCGTTTGTCTGGCGGTACTAAATAAATGACTGTGCCATCGGTTGTAATTAACGCATGATAACTTGCTTGTACATCTTCATCATCGTGTGGTGTCTGAAAAAAATTAACTGCACTAGAAGCAGAATTACTAGTTTCATGGAGTACGATCAGAGGTTGATTATTTAGTGGTACACCATTAGCATCTTTGGTATATCGTTCTCCATAATTGCTAGGGTCTACTTCAGCCCTAGCTAAATTGGGTTTATATTGGGAAAAGGCGGCAGTAGTGGCGTATTGGGTATTAATTTGACTAATTTGATTTTGATTATTAACAGGTGCTTTAGATAAAGTTCGCTTTTTTTCCTCTGTAGTTATTACTGACTGAAGTTGTGCTTGTGGATATTGACTCCCAACAGTAGCCCCTGAAGTGGAAGCATTGCTATGAACTTGTATCTGTCTTGACCGACTCATAAATACTACCGAAATCAGAGTAGCAAACATGAAAAAAATGAGCGTGACTCTAGATGCCCAATCTCTAAATGTCATATATCTAAATTAAATAATGATAAAATTGCTGGCATGAAAAGTAAGTAATACTTTGGTTTTCAGTAAAAGGTATAATCATATACTAAGCTAGTATAGATGATTTTTTTACCTCTCCCTCTGTCTGTAGATTTATTTTAACATTCTCAATCTCAATATTGAGGTTGTGGTGGATACAAAATAAAATTACCAGCAAAAACCCATTGTAAGGGGCCTTTGTTTAAAGGCACTTTTAAGCATTAAAATATTTTATTTCTATCAATTTTACCTGCAGTATCAAAATTTTAGAAAATAATAAATATACGTCTATTATTACCAGATTAACTAACTTGTTTCTCAGACAATATGACATATCCCTTCCTAGAACGGCTACATAGTCCAGAACGTCCCGTTATCGTTTTTGACGGTGCGATGGGAACTAACCTACAAACCCAAAACCTGACAGCAGAAGATTTTGGCGGTGCACAGTATGAAGGTTGTAACGAATATTTGGTTCATACTAAACCGGAAGCTGTAGCCCAAGTTCACCGTGACTTTCTCACCGCTGGTGCTGATGTTATTGAAACTGACACCTTTGGTGCTATGTCCATAGTTCTAGCAGAATACGACTTAGCAGACCAAGCTTATTGTCTCAGTAAGAAAGCAGCAGAATTAGCTAAAAGTGTCACCGCTGAATTTTCTACCCCTGAAAAACCCCGCTTTGTTGCTGGTTCTATTGGACCAACTACCAAACTTCCTACCTTGGGACATATTGACTTTGACACCATGAAAGCCTCTTTCGCCGAACAAGCGGAAGCTTTGTTTGATGGTGGTGTTGATTTGTTTTTGGTGGAAACTTGCCAAGATGTGCTGCAAATTAAAGCGGCGTTGAATGCTATTGAGGAAGTTTTTGCTAAAAAAGGTGAAAGAAGACCCTTAATGGTTTCCGTGACTATGGAAACCATGGGTACAATGCTGGTAGGTACGGAAATTGCTGCTGTTCTGACGATTTTAGAACCTTATCCCATTGATATTCTTGGTTTAAACTGTGCTACTGGTCCCGACTTGATGAAACCACATATCAAGTATTTATCAGAACATTCGCCCTTCGTAGTTTCCTGTATTCCCAATGCTGGTTTACCAGAAAACGTTGGTGGTCAGGCAAATTACAAGCTTACACCTGTAGAATTACGCATGGCGTTAATGCACTTTATTGAAGATTTAGGTGTCCAAGTGATTGGGGGTTGCTGTGGGACAAGACCGGAACATATTCAACAATTAGCAGAAATTGCTCAAGATTTAAAACCGAAAGTTAGACAACCTAGTTTAGAACCAGCAGCAGCTTCAATTTATACTACTCAACCCTACCAACAAGATAATTCTTTCTTGATAGTCGGTGAACGTCTGAACGCCAGTGGTTCTAAAAAATGTCGTGATTTACTGAACGCAGAAGATTGGGATGGTTTGGTGTCGATGGCGCGATCACAAGTTAAAGAAGGCTCACACATTTTAGATGTTAACGTTGATTATGTAGGGCGTGATGGCGTGCGTGATATGCACGAGTTAGTCTCCCGAATTGTCAAGAATGTGACTTTACCATTAATGCTTGATTCCACCGAATGGGAAAAAATGGAAGCGGGGTTAAAAGTTGCTGGAGGTAAATGTTTACTCAATTCTACTAACTATGAAGACGGTGAACCACGCTTTTTGAAGGTGCTGGAATTAGCAAAAAAATATGGTGCTAGTGTTATTATTGGTACAATTGATGAAGATGGTATGGCGCGAACAGCAGAGAAAAAATTTGCGATCGCTCAACGTGCTTATCGCCAAGCCGTAGAGTATGGTATTGGTCCCACAGAAATCTTTTTTGATACTCTGGCTTTACCGATTTCTACAGGTCTTGAAGAAGATCGAAAGAATGGTAAAGCCACAATCGAGTCAATTCGCCGTATTCGTCAAGAATTGCCTGGATGTCATATAATTTTGGGTGTTTCTAATATATCTTTTGGTTTAAACCCAGCATCGCGTATTGTCTTGAACTCAATGTTTTTGCATGAAGCGATGACGGCGGGAATGGATGCAGCAATTGTTAGCGCCAGCAAAATTTTACCACTGGCTAAAATTGAATCTCAGCATCAAGAAGTTTGTCGTCAGTTAATCTACGATGAACGGAAATTTGATGGTGATGTCTGCATTTATGATCCTTTGGGAGAACTAACAACCATTTTTGCAGGAGTAAAAACTAAACGTAACACCGGCATTGATGAAAGTTTACCAATAGGAGAACGTTTAAAACGTCATATTATCGACGGCGAAAGGATTGGTTTAGAAGCACAATTGACAAAAGCTTTAGAACAATATCCTCCCTTAGAAATCATTAATACTTTCCTGTTAGATGGGATGAAAGTAGTTGGTGAATTGTTCGCTTCTGGACAAATGCAATTACCTTTTGTTTTACAATCGGCGGAAACCATGAAAGCTGCGGTTGCTTGTCTTGAACCGTTCATAGAAAAATCAGAATCTGGTAATAATGCTAAGGGTACTTTTATCATTGCGACAGTAAAAGGGGATGTTCACGACATTGGTAAGAACCTGGTGGACATCATCTTGTCAAATAATGGTTACAAGGTGATTAATTTGGGAATTAAGCAATCAGTAGAAAATATCATTCAAGCTTATGAACAGCATAAGCCTGATTGTATTGCTATGAGTGGTTTACTGGTGAAATCTACCGCTTTCATGAAAGAAAATTTGCAGGTTTTCAATGAACGAGGAATTAGTGTTCCTGTAATTTTAGGTGGTGCGGCTTTAACTCCTAAATTTGTAAATCAAGATTGCCAAGGAACTTATAAAGGTAAAGTTGTTTATGGCAAAGATGCTTTTTCTGATTTGCATTTTATGGATAAATTAATACCGGCCAAAAATGCAGGTAATTGGGATGATTCAAAAGGATTCCTAGATGAATTAGGAGGATCTGAACAATCAATTTATCAGCATCAGGAAATAGTAGAGAATACTGTTGAAGACCAAGTAGCTGCTGAACCGAAAGAAATAGATACCCATCGTTCTGAGGCTGTAGCAATAGATATTGAGCGTCCTCAACCACCTTTTTGGGGAACGCAATTTTTACAAACTAATGATATTTCTTTAGAAGAATTACTCTGGTATTTAGATTTGCAAGCTTTGGTGGCTGGACAGTGGCAATTCCGCAAATCCAAGGAACAATCTAAAGAGGAATATCAGGCGTTTTTAGCTGAGAAAGTTTATCCAATTTTAGAAGATTGGAAACACCGAATTATTGAAGAAAATTTGTTACATCCCCAGGTAATTTATGGGTATTTCCCTTGTCAGTCTGAGGGAAATTCTCTACATATATATGATGTAGAAAATCAATCACAACAAATTGCTAGTTTTGAGTTTCCCCGTCAACGTTCTGGGAGAAGATATTGTATTGCAGATTTCTTTGCACCGAAGGAGTCGGGAATAATTGATGTTTTCCCAATGCAAGCGGTGACTGTGGGGGAAGTGGCGACAGAGTTTGCACAAAAGTTATTTGCTGATAATCAATACACTGATTACCTGTATTTCCATGGTATAGCGGTGCAAGTGGCGGAGGCTTTGGCGGAATGGACTCACGCCAGGATTCGCCGGGAGTTGGGTTTTGGTGATGCTGAACCGGATAATATTAGGGATATGTTGGCGCAGCGTTATCAAGGTTCTCGGTATAGTTTTGGCTATCCTGCTTGTCCGAATATTCATGATCAGTTTAAGCAGTTGGAGTTGTTGGGAACTGACAGGATGAAGATGTTCATGGATGAAAGTGAACAGTTATATCCTGAACAGTCTACGACGGCGATTATTACTTATCACCCTGTAGCGAAGTATTTCACTGCTTAACCTTTTCACGCCCTTTGTCATGAGATGGAGGGGATAAATTTTTATACTCTTTTAACTCAAGTGTCTAATCTAACTGTCACACATTAATAATACCAGCCAAGTAGTATAAAAAAGGTAATAATTAGAAGGTAATAACTAGAAACACTTCATGCCATTAATTTAGTATTAAAGGTTGTTCCTGAGGAAGAAGGGGCGTTTTGTCACTAAGAAACAAAGGGGGAAAAACTAGAAAAATACTCAAGTTTAGAAAAATTAGTTGATCACAACAAGAGCAACAAGAAAATAACGACATAAGTCGTGCCTCATGTTCTGTCTCTCTTAGACAAATTTTAAATAACTGTAAGTAGTTATACTCGTTGAAGAAAATTGCTTTTATATTAAATTGTGATCAATGAATACTTACTAATTTTGCTGTTAGGCAAAAGTAGTATTAATATACTACAAACGGGTGAGACTTGGACTTATGTCATATTGATAGCGCAGCTTGGTGTAAGCCATACGTAACGTAATGCAGAGAAGTATATCGGAGATTCTTCACTATCTCTTTCAGAGAAGCTCCGCGAATGTTCAGAATGATACTTTTAAACCGTTTTTAGTATAAGTTGACAAAAGTAGGATAACACATCAATAGGCATTTTTAGTGGAAATCAAATACCTATTGCTACACTAAGGAAAGTGGATTAAATAAGGTGTAAGAGTGCCAATAATATCTATACACCAGA
>CAKZGI010000350.1 GCA_936914905.1 uncultured Trichormus sp.
TAATTTATATTTTCATGGCTACTGGATTTTTAAAAACTATAGTTCTGAATTGCCTATGAGTGTAGTTTTTTATGCTACTTATTGAAGTATTGAAGTGAAGTATTGAAGTGCGGAATGTGGGTTTTAAATCCTCAATACTAATTATTGCTACCCCAGGTTTAGCATGACGCTAAATTAATATTCATTCACCACCATATTCAGCACAGTTCATAATATCGGGAAAGTTAACACGCGCTTCACTTGCACTGATGACAGACATAGTGCCTCACACATTGATAGGGTTAGATCACATGTTTACCTGAACTTCCAACTCGTCATAGTTTCGAGCCTCTAACTCCAGAAGATGATATAGATCTAGATGAGGATGATGAAGTAAATCCTGATCCTACTGCTATCAAAAGACCTCTTAATTCTTAGAGAGTTGCTCATGTATATAATTCTCATTCATAGATATTAGGGTTAGTATCAACAACCCTAATATTATTTTTATATATTTTCTTTGGTGACACATTGAATATTTCTCTATCACCAATTACCAACAAGAAAATCAAATAAATAATGCGCCATTTCCAACTTAGAACAAGCCGGAATTTCTACCTCTCTTCCTTGCTTATCTAAAAACACCGCTTCATTATTATCACTACCAAAACCACTATCAGTCTTATCAATAGGATTCGCTACAATTGCATCTAATTGTTTTCTCTGCAATTTTTCCCGTGCAGGAGTAATAATATCGCCTGTTTGTGTTGCAAAACCAACTAATAATTGATGGGGTTGTTTGCGTTTTCCTAGTTCAGCAACTATATCCGGTACTGGCGCAAGAGGTAAATTTTCGGGGAGTGATCGCTTGGGTAATTTTTCGGTACTATATTCTTTAGGCTTGATATCTGCAACTGCGGCAGACATGACAATTATATCTGCATTGGCTAAACGCTCTAACATTACCTGCTGCATTTGGTCTGCACTAACTACCTCAATTCCTTCCACTCCCACAGGTACATCCCAACTCGCTGGACAATGCACTAATGTTACTTTTGCGCCTCTGTGCAGTGCTGCCTGTGCTAATCCTAAACCCATTTTACCTGTGGAGGGATTCCCAATAAATCGCACCGGATCTAAATATTCTCGCGTTCCTCCAGCACTAATTAAAATCTGCTTTCCAGCTAAATCTCTTTTCCTCTGGGTATGTAATAAAGATTGAATATAAACACATATTTCTGCGGGTTCTGCCATTCTGCCAGCACCAATGCGATCACACGCCAGCAAGCCAGAACCAGTTTGAATACCATAAAATCTCTTATCTGTCAATAGCTGCCGCGAATTTCTTTGCACCGCTACCTGTTCCCACATATCTGTATTCATGGCTGGTGCTAACAACACGGGACAAGTAGAAGCGAGAACACTATTTGTCAGTAAATTATCTGCCATTCCATAAGCTAATTTAGCCAAAGTATTAGCAGTTAAAGGCGCAATTACGATTAAATCAGCCCATTCACCCAACTCAATATGCAACGGACGAGAATAAATTGGTTGCCAAAAATCATCATCAGTATAAGCTTGGTGTCGGGATAAAGTGGCTAAAGTTAAAGGAGTGACAAATTCTTGAGCAGACTTAGTAAGAATAACTCGCACTTCTACCCCAGACTTAAACAGAGTAGAAACCAATTCACAGACTTTATAGGCGGCGATACCGCCGCCTACAGCAACAATAACTCGTCTGGATTGAGGATTTGGGATTTGGGATTTGGGATTTGCAGATGATGGCATTTGGAGGCATAATTTCAATTATCTTTGATTTTAGCTCGTCAAACCCAATCTAAAATCCAAAATCTAAAATCTCTAGGCTTCGTCGTAGGGTTCTAAATCTAAAAGGTGTATGTACGGCTCAACCAACTCTGGACGCTGAAACGCGATTGCTCGCAGTAGATGCCAATCATTTAAACCCTCAAAAGCATTACTATAATTATCTAATTCCAGACGGTTAGCTAAATCTTTTACTTCTGTTGTTGTCATGGCAGCAATTTCTTTCCTGGAAATGCTTAGAGTTGTCATAATGCTTGCCCCTCCCTTTTGCAGCATTCGCATTCAGCTTTAGGTGGAGCTGCGTTAAAATTTTCCACCCAATCTATATTACTAATTAGTGGCCATTTAATTTGTAAAAATTTAGCTGATTTCCACCCTAATGTTGTAAAAAATTTGTAACTTAAGTTTAATTTGCAAAATGATTGTGACATAAAGAAAGCTACAAAGCTTATGTAGTAAGTCTTTTACAAGCCAAAATCCAAAATATAAAACCCAGAATCGAAAATTATTGAGTCTAACTAGTTATCTTAATGACAAATTTTCTCAATACCTTTAACATTTCCAAATTAATTTCATGTCCCATGTCAAATTCATGATATTCCACCGCCACTCCCAGGGATTGGGCAACTTCTGTTGCTTTAATAGCAGCCTGTAATGGTACAATTTGGTCTTGTCTTCCATGCATAATTAATGTGGGTGGAAAACTATTTTGATGAAGATTTCCTGTGTTGGGATGTAAATACCCACTCATCACAACTAAACCAGCAAGGGGCAAAGTTAATCCCACATCTAAAGTCATCGCACCACCTTGAGAAAACCCACTCAAAATAGTGCGTGATAAGGGCACACCTGTATTACTCTCTAAAGAAAGTAACCAATCTATCAACAATTGCCGACTTTCTGCCAATCCTTCATACATATTCCCATCCCGTAAGTCATACCAAGCTCTACCCAAAGGAGAATATGGATATGGATAAGGTGCGTTGGGAAGAAAGAATTCATAATCAGGTAAGTTGACATAAGGCACTAAAGCTTCAACATCTTGAGCATTTGCACCCCAACCGTGTAATGTGATAATTAAAGCGGTGGGCGCTTGCTGTGTTTTGGGCGAAAATTTGATGAAATCTAATGTTTGAGTCATGAGTAGGAAATGGGGTGTAGAGGGAGCAGGATACAGGAGAGTAGGCAAAGTAGGGGGAGAATAACAACTGATAACTGTTTATTAATTCCCCTGCAACGGTGCATTTAAAGCTTTTTCAATGCGATCGCGGGTTTCTAGTAAATGCGCTTTAGTATATTCGTCATCAGAATTCATTCCCCGGAGTTCATTGTTTAATTGTTTGAGCTTATACCAGGCTAATGTGCGGGCATCTTCTAGTACATCTACTTTTCGTAATACCATTGCTGTTAAGAAGTTCACATATTGGCGTTTTAAACCCCGCCGCAAACTAGAAATTTTGAATTTTCTTTTTGGTTGTAAAACTTCTTTCCAAATTCCGGTTTGTAAAGTCCCAAATAACTCAGGTAAACTCAGTGCTTCTCCTTTTGCGCTTTTGAGTTCAATATCCTTCATCCGAGAGAGGTGATCGCCTGAGAGTAAATCACTCAATACGGTACTTTGGACAAACAATACTAAATCATAAACTGGGTAATCTAAGCGTCCCCTGGTAGGACTGCTACCCGAATGTAGCCAACGTTCTGGGGCTAATTTATTTATTACTTCTGGTGAAAACTCCAGCGCATCCTCAGCAAAAACATATTTTTGCAATGTCGCTAATGCTTGCCGTTGTTGTTCGACAGGTACAGCGATAAATGGTAATCTTCCTTGATTCTCACCAGGATGAACACGGTAAAAAGACTGTCCACAAATGTATTTACTAGTATAATACAAATGCTGTAAATAATTGCCAAATATGGTGTTAAATCTTTCTCTTAAATCACTGTAACTTTCTCCAGAAATTGGATAGCCTTGATTTAAACTTTCCCACATATTCAGACAATTATCCAACTCGGATTGTGAATAAATTAGAATATTACTGCTATTATCCGAAGGCGCAGATGTCGTATCAATACTAGATGTATCCTCATCTGGAGAATAACTCAACTCTGGTTTTGCCGATTTTTTAGCAATTTCTTCTAAAAATGGTTTTTCTGCTATGGAAATTCTCGCCCCAAAAGCAGTGTAACCATACTGTATTGCCCATATATCATAGCTTCCCACCTGATTCGGAAAATAATCTCCTTGAGATGTACCGCGCGGAGCTATATTTGGAGAAATATAATGCATCCCCGAAGATATCAAACCTTTAGTGGGAGTGATTTCAAGATTATTCATTTCCTCTGGTGCTAATAAGGTACTACCACAAAAATTGTGTCGTAATCCTAAAGTAGGACCAACTTGATGAGCAATAATTAAGCGTAAATATTTATGGATATAATCCTTTAATTTGTCTTTATTAGGAGTAGTACTTGCTAAGTAATGACATTGCCAATGAACCAAAAGCAAACTTATTAGCTGATCCTATACCATAGCATAAATCATACTCTCCCGCTAGCTTGGATAAGTTGCCAACTAATCCTTTAGTATTTTTATAACCTTGGCGACAAAGCAGGCGATTTTTTTCCATCAATGCTGATAAGGTAGTAGGAGTTGCTGTTGGTGAAGGTAAAACAATTTGCCGATAATTATTTCTTAAGGCTCGGATAAAACTGGCATGTACAAGAATATCTGCATCCAAAATTTCACCAGTCAAGGGATTAACACGGGATGGACCAAGAGCAAAATATCCATCTACTTTATTAATCCACTGTATTAATACAGCGAATAGTATTGTAACGAATATCAGAAGTACCCCATTTAGCATTATCGGGCATTTGTCGGACTTCTATTGCATCTTTGAATCCCGCTTTCAAAAAAGCTTAATTCCACATTAACACCCCTTCTTTAATGGCATCACGATATTTAAAAGGGACGGCATTATCAATCCAAAAAATAATTGGTTTTTTCGGTAGAGAAATTTCGGCGTTAGGATCTTGTTTTTCTAAGTTATAACGATTGACATAACGCACAAAATGATCATTACTATAATGTGTGGATAAATCTTGATAGGCAGTCAAAAAATATCCTACCCGATCATCTGCCAAACGGGGTTGATAATTATTATTAGGCAATTGGGAAAGGCTATAGTGAAGCCTCGACTATCAGCTAGTACACTATAATTTTGCTCTTGCTCCTTGCTAGTACCAGTCAAATTGAAAATTGACTCAATTTCTACATTGTTGGGAAAAACTTTAGCATTACCAAAATAAATTTTGTCTGGACTAGTAGCTAAATCTAAAGTTGCAGATAATCCAGCTAAATCTGTCAGCAGTAAATCCTCTAAATCAATGAGGATAGTATTTGGTTGAGGATGAATGCTTTTACTTTTAATAGGAAGATTGTACAATACAGAGTCACTAAAAGATCGGGAGAGTGATCGCACTTGTGGACCTTCTATACGGTTGCGTAAATTAACATTATGAACGACAAACTGCAAGTTATTATCTACTTGTTGGAAATAAAACAGAAAATCTTGCAATGGCATACCACTATAAATCCCTCCTTCACCAATGCCAGATTCCAACGTGGACGTAGCTAAGGAGTTTTTTTGTAGTTGCGCTGGCTTAATTTCTAAATGTATTTTGTTCTTGTCTTTTTGGCTATAAAGAGTAAATATACCCTCTAATTTTTGACAGTCTTTAACAACTTCATCAAATGGTTCCAACTCATCTTCTTTGCCAGTTTGAACACTATTGGTCGGCTTTTCGGTTAGCTTATTAGCAGTTTGAGCAATTTCTAGAAATGGCTGCTTCCTGGCTTTTTGTGGATCATCTACTACCCACATAAAAGCTTGTTTTTGTACTTATTTATTCTGATTCTGATTAAGTACCCATATTTTTGATGCTGGTAAAGTTAGTTGAGGCGAAGTTACCATATTTTTCTGTGGTTCTGTCTCCAATGACTGAGGGCCAGCAGTTCCTATCCCTAAAAACAAACTGTGTAACAAAACGATATAAAATGTTAATTTGTTCATCATGCTTTATACGAGATACACCATCTTCAGCGAGGCAAAGTAGGGAGAGATAGTAGGTTTAATTTAATGGCTCGTTCGCGTAGCACATTGCCTTTACATTAAAAAATTTACGAGTTGACAACACTCTGATACTCAGCTTATTTTATTAGGATTCTCTTAATACATACCCTACACCACGAACCGTTTGAATTAAGCGCTTTTGTCCTTCTTCTTCAATTTTCAGACGTAAGTACCGAATATATACTTCAATCACATTCGACTCACCCATAAAATCGTAACCCCAAACATTTTCTAAAATTTGTTCGCGGGTTAATACTTCACGGGGGTGTTCCATAAAAAACTTTAATAATTCAAATTCCTTCATTGTCAATTCGATGGTTCTGCTGTTGTAGATGACGCAACGGGTTCCGATATCTAAAACCAAATCCCCAAAGCGTAGCTGTTCTGTGGTATCAACATCAGGTTTGAGATACAAACGAACCAACTTTAAAAAATCTTCCGAGCGATAGGGTTTGAGAATGTAATCGTCAGCACCAGCTTCCAGACAAGCTACACGATCATCAACTGTATCTCTAGCCATTAAAATTAATACAGGAGAACAGTTGCCGATAGTATGAAGATTTCTACACAACGAGAGTCCTGACTCTCCAGTCAGCATCCGGTCTATAACTATTAAAGCAGGTGGGCGATGACTATGCCCACCTCCGGCATCACGGTATTGTTGTAAACCACTGACTGCATCATGAGCCACAATCGCATCATAGCCAGCTTCTTCCAAATCAAAAGCCAGTTGATTAGCTAGACTATCATCGGGTTCAATCACGAGAACACAGGCACTGTGAGGAAGCATAATATCAGTTGGTAATTGGTAATTAGTAATTGGTAACTAGTAATTGGTAATTGGTAATTAGTAATGGAAAAAACTGTATTCCATCAGTTATTAGCTATTGGTTTGTTGCATAAATTTCAGGCAATACTACTTGTTATAAATTGGTGTTAACGATGTTTTAGCACGTTCTGGATAAAACATCGACTTTCCCAAGATGCAAATTTAATTACTCATTCCCAATACAAGTGCCTAACTGTCAATTCTGGAAGAAAACCAATTTTGACTACCATTGATAAAAGAACACTTACTACTGATAACTAAGGTAGTCCTACTGAATTGGGTTTAGCAATATGTGGCAGACCCCAACCTAATTTTTCCCTTAAAATGCTGAAAAACTCTGGTGATTGTAAGCGAATGAAGCGAGCATTATATGGTGCTCGCTCCAAATATACCCGATTCTCCGGTATAATATAGTACCCACCGTTTCCATCTACCACCATCACCAACCCGGGGATATTCACTGGATAGATGTTAACCGGTTCACTATCAGGAAACACCAAAGCCCTAGAAGCTAGGGAATGGGGACAAATTGGTACTAGCTGCAATACAGGTACACCAGGAGTAATCACAGGACCACCGGCACTTCATGAATAAGCAGTTGAACCAGTTGGAGTAGAAACAATTACACCATCGGCTGCAATATCCAGCGCTGCATGATGACCAATTGCAATCTCAAAATGACACATCGAGGTTAAAGGTTCTCGATGCAGCACCATTTCATTTAAACAGAGAGCTTCCCATAATACTGCCTCTTCCCGTACAACTTTGACGGTGAGCATGACTCGTTCTTCGATTTCATACTTACCTGCCATTACCTGTTCAATCGCTTGGGGCAGTTGGTTAAGATAAGTTTCTGTCAAAAATCCCATGTGACCAGTATTCACTGTCAACAAAGGGATACCAAAGGGTGCCACTTGACGAGACGCTGCTAAAACAGTACTGTCTCCTCCTAACACCACCGCAAACTCCATGTCTGAGTCAAAACCAGGGGGTTTTAGACCTTTAATCGGGGTGTGGCATACTGAACTATCAGGATGGGAATAGCCAAGTATACCACCCATACTAGTTGTCACACACACATCCCAACCAGCTGCGGTTAGCTGATTTTTTAGTTCCATAGCGACATGAACCGCTACCGGCTTAATGTCGTTGTAAATAATGCCTGCTTTCGGCACACTTAAATATCCAATTTTAGGCGATTCTTAATCTTTATAAGAAAATAGGCTGAAAACCCCGGAATTAAACCCTAAAAACCCAAAAAATTTTTAGTGTTTAATGTCTTTTAATCCCCTGATGAAAGCCATTTGAGGGCTTTAGACCTCAGAGATTTTATGCTATCATAAATTTAATCCCTGAATACGGTGCAAAATCCAACAAGTGAAGTGTCCACTGCCCGCTCTAAAGAGATAGGGATTCTTAAGTAGGCAAAATTAAACTCTTAAAGGCGTAGTTAATGCGCCACTACTAACTCCATAGTAATCAATTATTCTATTGGCTATTAACTTTTGAAGACTGTTTAAAAGGAGTTTTTTTATCTTTCTGCTTTTTATTCTTAGTTTTTTCATAGTCTAACTCTTTCAGCTTTTTCATAATCCGGCTGAAATACTCTTGCAAGTATGTTTCTACAGTAGCTGTTTGTTGTTTGTCTAAACCAAATACTGTATATACTTCATCCATTGGAGCATTTAGGGCTATTCCACTGGCTAAAACTTCTGTAAAAGCTAGTCTGTCGGCAACATTCCATCCCCATTGAAAAAACCGCAGCAACCCCTGTACACTACGCAGTAAGCCAATGGGCATCCGTGTTACTCTGGCATCTTTCCCAGACAAGCGTTCGCAAATGTTAATTATTTCTTCTGCACTCCAAGCACGAGTACCAACCAGAGGGAAAGCTTGATTTTGGGTTTCTGGCACACTCAAAGCGCAAATAGCAAATTTAGCAATATCCTGAGTATCCATATAAGCTACTGGTGATGAAGAACCTGTCACCCACACCGGCTGATTTTCCAAAATGGGTATGCCATATTGACCAATTAATCCTTGCATAAACCCAGCTAAACGTAAGATTGTATAATCTAAGCCAGATTCAGCTAGAAATAATTCGGTACACCGCTTAATTTCCATCAGCGGTACGTTGGGATATTTATCAGCATCAAGAATTGAAAAGAAGATAAAACGCTCCACACCAGCTACTTTTGCTGCTTGAATTAATGCTACCTTACCTTCCCAATCTACCTGTTTAATAGTTAATGAATCTGTGGCGCGAGATGTAGAAGCATCTATCACTTGGGTTACACCTGCTAATGCTGCTTCTACGGTTTGGGGTGTACACAAGTCTCCTATGACCAGTTCTGCTCCCCATTCTTTAAGAAATGAAGCTTTTTTCGTACTTCGGACTAAACAGCGTACCTTATATCCCTCATCGATAGCACGACGAGCCAATTGTCTTCCTAAGGTGCCAGTGGCACCGACGATTAATAATGTCATGAGGGTCGTTATAAATTTTAATGTTTTATGAAAAGAATCTTAACAGAATTTAGCTATGGAAATAAAAATTTACATTTTTCTCAGGAGTTCAGGAGCAAGAATTAATTTTTCTCTTCCTGCCCCTACCCCCTGCATCTCTGCTTATTCTTCTGCGCCTTGAATTTTAAGTAACAAAGCACCAATGCCCCAGCCTACGAAGATTAAGCCGAAAGACAACATAGCTGCATTTAAGATTTCGCCGCCCATTTACTGTGATTCTCCTTTGTGAATTGTTTATTTATGTTTCCTGTTTCTGAGAGGGGTAAATTAGAGTTGATGTTTCAAATCTTATTTTTGCCCCTCATAAATCAGGTAAACTAGGTCTGTTAGTGCTATGGGATTAGACCTTTGTGAATAATTCTAAACTACTTTAGCAGCTAATTGGAATTGGGGCTGGGATACGGCGATGTAGGTTAATTAAGAGAAAGTAATTTTCCCACTGACTCATGACTAATCAACTTCCACGTTTGGCGGTAACATTGGGAGATCCTGCTGGAATCGGTTCAGAGGTGATTTTGAAGGCTTTGGCAGATTCTGAAGTTAGCCAAAACTGTGATGTGGTTGTAGTGGGTTGTCGGGATTTACTCACTAAAGAGTATAAAATTTTAACTGCTAATACGAGTAATTGGCTAGATTTGGCAAATCCAGCAGATTTATCTGTGATTGATGTGCCACATTCAGACGAAATTATGACCGGGGTGGGTAATGAGGTTAGTGGTGCGGCGAGTTTTGCTTATATGGAATGTGCTATAGCGCAAACTTTGGCTGGTGATTTTGATGGTATCGTCACAGCACCCATCGCTAAATCTGCTTGGAAAGCGGCTGGATGCTATTACCCAGGACAAACGGAACTGTTAGCCGAAAAAGCAGGTGTGGAGCGTTTTGGAATGTTATTTGTAGCGCGATCGCCCTTTACAGGTTGGACTCTCCGCGCTCTACTTGCTACCACACATATTCCTTTATATCAAGTATCTCAAACCTTAACACCGCAATTATTAACAATGAAACTTGATTTATTAGAGGAGTGTTTACAAAGGGATTTTGGTATTGAAAATGGAAGAATTGCGATCGCAGGTTTAAATCCCCACAGTGGAGAAATGGGACAATTAGGACGAGAAGAAATAGATTGGCTAATTCCCTGGTTACAGGAAGAACGCCAAAAACGCCCCCACTTAGAACTAGAAGGACCCATACCGCCAGATACAATGTGGGTTAAACCTGGTCAAGCTTGGTATGGTAATTCTGATATTAAAAATCCCGCTGATGCTTACTTGCCACTTTACCACGACCAAGGTTTAATTCCTGTCAAGTTGATGGCCTTTGACCGCGCTGTAAATACCACCATTGGTTTACCATTTGTCAGAACTTCACCCGACCACGGAACCGCATTTGATATTGCGGGAAAGGGTATTGCTGACGCAACAAGTATGAAAGCAGCGATCAAGTTAGCAGTTGAGTTAGTGAAACAGAGGTATAGAGTGTAGGTTGTAGAGTGAAGCCTACCCCCCTGAACATCTAACCCAAATAAAAGTAGGTTGTGGTATGTACTTTATTTAAAAACCGCACTCAAGTCCAGGATATTCGTAAAGCCAAAGGATCTTGGTAAGGATTCACGTGGTGGGGTATAGTGTATATACCTGATGAAGAAGCTCTCAATCAAATCACCAAAAGTGAATTTGTGACAATTCATGATACTCATTGGGGGATTGAAAGTTTTGATAGAGCCATCAAACAAGTATGTGGAATTTGTGGATTTATGGTTAGAGATAGCCAAGCAATTAAAACACAGATATTTTGTTCACTTCAAGCATCTGTTCGTTTAGAAAAAATGCGCTCTGAAAACATAATTTCTAATTGGTTTGAATTGCAAAGGAACTTATTCACTTTAGTTGTGCGCGACTACATTGTGGAAAGTCTTACCAATGCTGGTGCTGCTTAATACTCATGGATGAGTTTCTTTGTCAATGCGTAACTCCTAGTAAATTGTGATTCTGTTAGCGAAGTGTGGCGTAAGCCATGCGGAACGGAGTGAAGTGTATCCCTTCGGGACACTGCGTGAACATTGTGCTGCGCTTCATACCCTGCGGGAAGCAACTACAGCATGACAATAGACTTACACATTTGCGATGCTCCCGATTGAATTAAGATGAAACTGTCTGTAATTTTACAATTACAGGGAAATGATCAGAAGGCCAAATATCTTCCCACTGTTGACGGTCAATAATTACTTGTTCGATTTGGAAACGGCGATCACAATATATCGTATCTATCGCATCCGAAGCCTCACCTGTAAACTCATGAAAGGTTTTCTGTTTGTCTAAGGGAAGAGTTGCTAAAGCATCTTGTATTTTGTAACTATCGGCTAAAATCATCCGTGCTAAGGTAGTGGGATTAGCGTTAAAATCCCCTGTTAGCAGTAAATAATCTTCTGACGGAAATTCCATTAAACGTAGAATAACTAAAGCTGCACCTAACTCTCTAGCTTTAGCATTTTCGTGATCTAAATGAGTATTGACAATAGTTAGAGAAATACTAGGATTACCAACTGTAAAATTAGCCCAAGTTGCCATGCGTGGTAAGCGAGTTTCCCAAGTAATACTACCAGGAATTTCTGGAGTATCACTGAGGTAAAAATCTTTGGTTTGCTGAAGTTCTAAAAGTTGGGGATTGTAAAAAACTGCACAGTGTTCACCTTCTCCTGTCCCAGTACGATCGCCCCCAATAAATTTATATTCTGGTAAAAGTGCTTGTAAATTACTAAGCTGAGGGGTTTTACCCTCTTGTGTACCAATTAAATCAGGTTGGTAGTGTTGAATGACCGATGCGATCGCACCTATACGCTTTTCCCACTGACGCACCCCCGAATCCGGTTTGTCGTAGCGGAGGTTAAAACTCATGACGGTAATTTTCATTAGTTTCTTTAATTTAATCAATCTTAAAAAGAATATATATTGAGCCTACATTTTATAGTTATGGAATAACTTAATTAGGGAGACTTAAACAAAAATTCAAAATTCAAAATTGCCATGAGGCTTCAGTAGACACAAATTCCCTGATAGACTTTAGCTGCAAAAATCAAAAATAACAGGAATTATCTAATCAAGCCTCAATTCAATAATGTGTTCATGAATTGCTCTTAGTATCGAGAGTTTAAACTCTACAGCCTTCCGGTAGTTCAAACTTGTAACCATAACCCCGTACTGTTTTGATAAATTCTGGTGTACTAGAGTCAACTTCCATTTTTTTACGCAGCTGACCAATATGGACATCTACAACTCGTCCATCTCCCACATAATCACAACCCCAAATTTTTTGGATTAGTTGCGGACGACTCCAGGCTTGACCGGGATGACTGGCTAAGAAATGTAAGATATTAAACTCTAAAGCAGTTAAGGCTAAAGGTTTATCGTTTAGTGTCACTTCTCGACCTTCTGGGTTAATTGCCAGTTGTTTAAAAACAAGGCGTTTTGATTGACTAGGATGGATGTAACGAATTCGTCTTAAAAGTGCTTCTACTCTAACTTCTACTTCTGCTAAGCTAAATGGTTTAGTCATGAAATCATCTGCACCTGCTGCCAAAACGCTAATTTTATCAGCTTCATCATTCCGGCTAGTAAGTATCAAAACTAAAACATTTGTACGACTTTGCATTTCTTGACAGAGTTGATAGCCATTAACATCTGGTAGATTCCAATCCAGAATTACCAAAGCTGGATTGAATTGTTCAAATAATGCCATAGCACTCTTACCATCTGCGGCCGATTCTATTCGATATTTCCGACTGAGAAACCGATAGACGAGATTTCTGACACTGAAATCGTCATCGACAATCATAATCTTAGGGGTAGTCATGGGAAGCGTATCCATAATGCAATGCAGTCTGTTTATTGATTTATTGATTTTATGTAGCGATAGATGAGTTTAGGTGTTCTTTTTGAAGAGTATATTTGCTCCTACTATAAACTAGGTATGAAAAATGTTGTAATCTTCGTAAACACTTAATTTTTTCTGAAATTTATGCAAACTTCATAATAAAGCTTCTAAAATGTATCGGTAATGTATGATTTTGGTATTTTTTTTTAAAATTTTGGTATAAATTTACAATATCTTGAAAACTAGGCACACCAGTGATGCTAAGTAAATTAGGCGCTCAGGCAAAAAATAAATAAGCGTATTATGTACATATATAAAAATGGATACAAAAAAAACATCGAGTAACACATAAGAGTTAAAACGCTCTAAAATTTCTGATCCGCTCTGGTATACGCAGTTAATATTTACTGCATATACATCAGGAGTCAGGAGTAAAACTCTCTTGTTCTCTTGGTTTCAATTTAGATTTTGTACCTCATTGATCTGCAATCTGCTATAGTTTGTCGTCACACTATCTTTGATAAATTCTAAAAAATTTTATTATTTAGATTAATTTTAATTTCCTCAAATCCCAAAGGATTTTTTATCGTTTTAATATATCTCAAGAGAGATTTTGCCAGGCTTATAGCTAAAGAAAGATAAAGGTAGTGTTTAGATTTTGTTAAGTTTTTGTTAACCTACTTGATATGAAAAGCTATGGCAAACAATGTCATGAGTGGCATTATTCCCCAACAGCCACCAATAGAGGCTGAGTCTGATGTTCATGTAGTTAAGTCTCGCCTCGAATGGGGTGAACCAGCGTTCACAATTTTGGATGTGCGCGATCGCTCAATCTATAATGAAGGTCATATTATGGGAGCAATGTCTATGCCCATAGATGAACTAACAGACCGTGCAGCAATATCTTTAGATACCAGCCGTGATATTTACATTTACGGCACTAATGATGGACAAACTGCTCAGGCTGCCCAAATATTACGTTCGGCTGGATTTAAAAATGTATCTCAACTCAAAGGTGGCCTTGGTGCATGGAAAGCGATTGGTGGCGCAACAGGAGGAATTATAGAATCAAGAACTCCCCCAGGTGCAGATGATTACAATGTTGTCTCCCGCATTCAAAATCATATAGAGACTCAGCAGAAGTGATTGGGGATTGGGGACTGGGAACTGGGAGGAGATAGGAGAAAATCAATAATTACGAATTACTAATTATTCCTAGTGTTCAAATAAATCTTTGAATTGTAATAAATCCAAAGAAACTAATGTTGGTAGAACTTGAAAACATTTTTGAGCAAGTTCCCAACGTCCTTCTCGTTGCAGCATTTGGGTGAGCTTTTGTTGTACATTGAGTAAGTAGCGCACATCATTGGCGGCGTAACTCAGTTGCGTCTCAGATAAATTAACCGCGTTACCCCAATCAGAGCTTTGGGCGCTTTTATCAAGTTCTACTTGTTCTAACTCCTGCACCACATCTTTGAGTCCGTGGAAATTGGTATAAGTACGGGCTAATTTACTAGCAATCTTGGTGCAAAAAACAGGTTGAACCTGAACTTCTAGGTTATGACGCAAGGTAGCAACATCAAACCGCGCAAAGTGAAATACTTTGAGGATGTGGGTTGCTTCCAAAAGTTGTTTTAAATTTGGAGCTTCTGTTTGTCCCTTAGGGATGCGGATAGCTGTCACTTTCCCCTCTGAATTGCACAACTGGACGAGACATAAGCGATCTCGCTGCGGTAATAATCCCATAGTCTCCGTATCAACAGCAATGGCCTCAGATTGCAAATATTCAGAGAGGGAAGCTGCATCTAAATCGCTATCGCTAACCTGAAAATCTGGTAATGTCATGAAATGTTCAGAAATAAATTATAGTGTCTTGAAATTACACTCTCAGACACTAAATTATTATGTGCAGAAAGTTCGCAATAAAATCTATCTAGTGTTGATAAATATTTGCGTGAGGTAGACTTCACCTTTAGCATTAGTGGCTACACCTACCCCTGTAAGTTTATATTTTCCTTGAATATTTTTCAAATGTCCCGGACTATTGAGCCAACCAACCACAGCTTGATATGCTGGATCACTATATCCAATGTTAAAAGCCACATTTTCCCCCGCACTATCATATTTAAGAGGAATAGCTTTAACGCGCTGTTCAAAACCATGATGGCTAAACTTAACTGTACCCTTAGCCATATTTTGGCTGTGAATTCTGGCCTGTTGAGTAATACTTACATTTAACGTTAACTGTGAAAGTCCCTGAGAAGCCCGATATTGATTAATTTGCTCAAAAACTAATTTTTCTAAAGTAGAATTTTGAGAATTAAAATTCGACATAGCTGCCTGACTAGAAGTATTGAATGACTGAGCATGAGCGTTTTTTTTAGTAAAATTATTACCGGGAACAGGAGCAGTCATCAATCCACTAGCAAGGACAAGCGTACTTAAAGCCATGCCAAAAGCAGTTTGTCGGAACATAGAGAATTAGGTATTTTATGGATTTATTAGACATATACTCTATCTTCTAATGGTCAGAAGAAGTAGCAGGATACTGTCAAGTATTCATCAACTGAGGAATTAAGTAGAACGACGTGAAAAAACAAAAGTATGTAAAAGAATGTAAATTAGCCTGAAAACCTCTTCACTCTTGGATGAGTGCCTTTTGCCCTTCGGGTTCTCCAGTCGCACCCTGCGGGAAGGCGAAGCGCCTACATGGGGGAAACCACGCCACTTGCTTTATGCTGGGAAACCGGTCCACTGCAGTGGCTCCCCAAGACCGCGCTGGTTCATTTCTTGCCTTGTCATAACGAAAATTTTTAACGCCCACTTACTTATTTGATATATCAGGTTTGTCAGTTCACCTTCCTGAAAATCTGCCAATTTTATGACCTTTTCCCGAAAATTAGTATCCAGCATATGTCTGTAGTCAATGCATCCCCTGATTAACTGTTATTGACACTACATTATTAATCAAAAAAATATATAAAAAATAGTATCCACTGACAGATGTCATGGATACTAAAACTAGCAAGTAAACATTCACAGAAAAGTTATTCGCGTAGGGATCAGCTGATAACTTACGTAAGAATTCAGCAATAAGCCATCAGCTTTTTCAAGCTCACCCTAAAAATACCTATTTGATAATTAACCAATTTCTCAAACATTCTGACTCCTGACTCCTGAATTCTTACTAACTTACTTACATCTTTACTGAGGAGTTAAAAATTTTGCTACTGTTTGGACATCCTTATCACCTCGTCCAGAACAGTTAATAATAATACGAGGACTACCACTAACTTGAGGACACAAAGTTTCTAAATAAGCGATCGCATGAGCAGTTTCCAATGCTGGTATAATTCCTTCTAGCTTCGATAGGCGTTGAAATGCCTCCAAAGCCTCAGCATCTGTCACACTATAATATTCAGCCCGGCCAATATCCTTCATATAGCTGTGTTCTGGACCCACACCAGGATAATCCAAACCTGCACTAATCGAGTATGGCTCAACTACTTGTCCGTCATCATCTTGCAACAGATAACTCATCGCACCATGTAATACACCAACTTGTCCTTTTGTCAAAGTAGCCGCGTGTTTGCGAGTATTCACACCTTCACCAGCAGCTTCCACACCAATGAACTGCACAGATGGCTCTTTAACGAACTCGTGAAATAGTCCCATAGCATTAGAACCACCACCCACACAGGCCATCAGAATATCAGGTAAACCGCCCCATTTTTCCTGAGCTTGAGCGCGAGTTTCCTCACCAATAACCGCATGAAAATCACGTACCATCATTGGGTAAGGATGGGGTCCAGCCACAGAACCCAGAATGTAGTGGGTGCTTTCCACATTTGTCACCCAGTCGCGGATAGCTTCAGAAGTCGCATCTTTGAGAGTTCCGGTACCCGCAGAAACAGGACGAACTTCAGCCCCCATCAGCCGCATTCTAAACACATTTAAGGCTTGGCGTTCCATATCGTGAACACCCATATAAATTACACATTCCAACCCGAAACGAGCGCAAACCGTCGCTGTCGCTACACCATGTTGTCCTGCACCAGTTTCAGCAATAATCCGCTCTTTACCCATGCGCTTTGCCAACAATACTTGACCAAGGGCATTATTAATTTTATGAGCGCCAGTATGATTTAAATCTTCACGTTTCAAGTAAATTTGGGCCCCTGTGCCATCAGGACGAGCATAATAGGCTGTAAGACGTTCAGCAAAGTATAAAGGTGTCGTACGTCCTACGTAATCTCGCAGCAAACCTTGTAATTCTGCTTGAAAACTAGTTTCATTGCGGTATTGCTGATACGCTGTTTCCAGTTCAGCTAAAGCAGGCATCAAAGTTTCAGGAACATATTTACCACCAAAGCGGCCAAAGCGTCCCAATGTATCGGGAACTGAAACAGTTTGTGGCAAGTTGTGGGAAAGGGGTGTAGTAGTCACAGATTAGGTTAAATTAGAGAACAAAGTTAATTTTAATTCTAGAACTGCTGAGGTTGCTGATGAAGAGCATTATTCCTCAGAATTGTGTAATTGCTGTTGAGGTTCATTAATTGAAATCATAATTTTATTGCTCCAATCACTATCTTTAATTCTATCATCTTGTAAATCGTGATTGAAAATTGTCTGAATCAAGACTTACAAGATTTAAGGATCTACAAGATGATAAATACTAAGAATTCAGGAGTCAGGAGTCAGAATCTTTGAGAAATTGGTTAATTATCAAATAGGTATTTTTGGTGTGAGCCTCAAAAAGCTGATGGCTTATTGCTGAATGCTTACGATAAATATTCAATTATACGTTCACAAATTGAACTAACCCAAACATTCCATAACACCAACTCCTCATTATGAAATTAGTGTATGTTAGCGTAATGCACCGATTAAATATCAATAAAAGACAGTGCCGTACTTTCGGATAAGACACCTTACGAGATAGCATATTATCAATTATCAAGAAATGCCTAATTATCACAGATCTAATATATCAGCTGCTATTATATCAGCTGCTATCTACTTTTTCATTCAAGTAACTTCCTCAAGATAAGTGGGGATTTCTATTCTGAAAGAATCATCCTCCTTGTGGGAAGTCAACTCCAACTTCATTTCCAAAACTTCATTTCCAACTTCATTTTTTCGATAAGCTTCAAGTACCGCCTAAAATAAAACCCCGCAATCAATTAAGATTACAGGGTTTCATTTTTTAATTTGGTGGCGGGAAGTGGATTTGAACCACTGACCTTCGGGTTATGAGCCCGACGAGCTACCAGGCTGCTCTATCCCGCGTTGCTTTTGTCTCTCGACTCCCTTAATATAACGCGAAGTCAAAAGTTTGTCAACTACAAAAGCGATAATTCTCCAATTACTTCCAAACGTTTGTATTTTCCCAGGTTCATAAACTTCTCAGATAGACTCTGGGCGACGCTGGGAGTAATCCAGCCCATTTGTTGCAGCAGGTGAATGGCTACGGCATATTTTGCGCGTTTAGCTCCATCCATGACTTTAATTGCTAATCCCATGCCTTCACCAAGTCGGCCGATGCACTGCACACCTTCTGCACCGGCTTTGCTGACCAGTTCACTGGGAGTTAGGCGCATTAGTTCGGTATCAAATTCCCCATCTCCAGCCACCATCGAGGGATTATGGTTCATAGCGCGGACAATGCGCTCCATATCCAAGCTATTGCTAGAGGTAAGGACAGCATATAAAGATGCCATTTGACTAAGTTGCATTAGATATGTGGGTGCGCCACAGTCATCATGGGCGGTGAGAAATTCTTCTGCTGGCATTCGCAGCAATTCTGCAACTTTCGTGATAATTAACTGCTGAATTGGGTGTTTACGATCCAAATAGCTGGTTAAAGGCCAATGGCGTTGCTGACAAACAGCTAACATTCCTGCGTGTTTGCCAGAGCAATTATATTCTAATGCACTGCTCTTACCTTGGGGAATTGGACAGTGTAGGGCTGTGGGGTCAAGGTCAGCTTGCCAAAGGATGTTAAATACCTGTCGCACCTGTTCCATGCTGCCTTTGTGGGAACTGGTGATAATTGCTAAGTCGCGATCGCTCAAATCATACCGTTCCAGTGTGCCTGTGCTGGTGAGAGCCAGTGCTTGAAATGGTTTAAGGGCAGAACGGACAAATGCAGCGGTTTCGGCGTTGCCAGCAACAGACAGAACTCGTCCCCGTTTGTCGCTAACTACAGCCTGGACTATATGCCGAGATTCGATAATACCTTCCCGTAGCAACCGGACTTCCAGTGCTGTGGCTTGTGTTCTTTTTCCCATTGTCATGGGTTTATATCTATTTTTTAGGTTGTTAGTCGTCAGTTGTCAGTTATCAATTGTTGGTTGTGTAACAATAATGACTAATAACTTATGACTAATTTATAGCAAATGCCAAACTATAGTACCAATAAGATACATTAAAGCCAAACCTGCAAAGGTAATTTGCAAGCGTTGGAGGATGGGTTTGATTTCATAGGTGACAATTAAGCGATCGCGGCTAATGACTTCCTGGGGTTTTGTCCAGGTTTGTCCGTCATACCAACCAGATTCTTCATAGAATACGGTGGGACTGTAGAGGCGATCACGGACGTAGAACCAACCCAAATACAACCGCATTAACAGCAGCACCACTCCCAGACTAGCGGCAGCAGATCCACAAAGAATAAAATAAAAAATATGCTTTTGTGGAGGAAAGCTGGCCGCTGCTACTGGACCTGCCACCAGCCACGACCAACCCCAAATCCAAAAAATTTTCTTGGTGTAATTACCCCAGCATAAGGTTGTATCCCGAAATAGCCAGGAATTTTTCAATTCTTCGTACTCATTAAGCGGTTGTTGTTCTGTAGGAACTGGGCAATCAAAAACTGAGGATCTCATCATTTTGACTTACCATCATCAGCGTTTGGTAGCGAAATGCGTTCGGCATGAACCCAGAACGCTTCTAAATTATAAAACTCCCTTTCTTTAGGCATCATGATGTGAACAATCACGTCACCATAGTCTTGTAATACCCAACTTCCCTCAGCTTTTCCTTCTGTGCTTAAGGGACGACGTTGCCAATCAGTGTCGACTTTTGCTTCTATTGCTGAGGCGATCGCCCTCACTTGTACCCTAGAATAGCCAGTCATCATCACAAAGTAATCAGACAGGTAAGAGACATCTGCTACTCTGAGCAATAAAATCTCACCAGCTTTGCGTTCTGATCCTGCTTCAGCAATGGTTATCGCTAATTTTCCGCTCACATCATCAGTCGCAGCCATTGGGCTTTTCACTGTAGTTCTTGTCAGCGGGACAGATTCTAATGGGAAATTTCCCTGGAAATAATTAGTCATTCAACCTCAGGTGCGTTTTTCCTTTTTTCACAATTTGTCTGATATCTCGTAGTCAACATAATGACCAACAAAACTCAGCCAACAGTTTTTGACAAATCTTGAATCATCAAAAGTTGAGAATGTGAGCTTGTGTTAATTACGTTGGCAACTACTACACTTACAAACAATTTGCGGTTCTGTGAATAGGTTTTTTTGAATACTAACAAAAAAATAGGTGTTTATGGTGCTGGGTTCACAATTAGCTAGGAAGCAGCAAGCAAGATCTTTCCCCCTAAACCCCTCTCAATAAGGTTCAGAGAAGCCTCTTTCTCTCCCCCTGCCTCCTTACAGGTGTAGGTTTTTTACTTGCTCGTGAGGGCAAGTAAAAAACCTACCCTTGTGAGCTACACCCCTACACCCTTTTTATTAGCTGCTGTTGTGACAACTGGAGGCTGAATGGTTTTAGCATCGGCTGTCAATGAATCACACAATGTCTCATACTGATTTAAGGCTTGTTCAAAGGCATATTGCTCAACAGCATATTGACGGCTATTGCAGCCGAGAGTCTTTACTTGTGCCGGGTTTTGGTACAATTCCAAAATCGCTGTTGCTAAGGCTTGGGAATCTTCTGGAGGAACTATAATTCCACCACCACTTTGTTTAATTGCTCTGGCTGCTGTGCCATTATCAGGTACGGAGCCAACCAAAGCCCTACCGCTGGCAAGTAAAACCTGAATCTTTGATGGCATATTGAAGGAGATCACGTTTTTCTTTTGTATCACTAGCCCTACATCTGCTGCTGCCAACATTTGCGGTAAGTCTTGACGGGGTTGAAATGGTAATAACAAAACGTTGTCTGCACCTTCGTCCAAACATTTCTTTTGCAGTCTTTGTAAGCCTTTGGCTTCACCAACAATCACAAAAGCAATTTCTGTGATATGACTTAATTTAGCGGCTGCTTTAATTACTGTTTCTAGACCTTGGGTTAAGGCGATGTTGCCACAATACAAAGCTACAAATTTACCTTTCAGGTTATGTGTAGCACGAAAAGGGTTATTTTCTTTTGGTAAGGGGCTAATAAAATTGACATCAACCCAGTTAGGAATTTGCACAATTTTGTTGGCTGGTACGTCTTTAGAAAGTAAGTTTTCTACAAACCCATCAGCTATTACACTAATTTTAGTGGCGGAGGCGTAGGCAAATTTTTCTAGTGCTGTGAATATCTTGATTAGTAATTTATTTTTCAGTAAACCGACGTGGATAGCTGCTTCAGGTAATATATCTTGTAAATTTAAGATGACTGGACAGGAGCGTAACCATCCTAAAAGGGCTGCTGGTAAGCAAACTGGAAGAGATGGGGAGGTCAGAAGAATCACATCAGGTCGCCAGCCCATGATTGCAGGTAAAAAACTGGTGACTACAAAACTAGCATCCAACATTACCCGATCTAATAGGTTGGGTTGGGGGCGAATCCAAACATAACTGCGTTGGATATGAACACCATTTTTATATTCTGTTAAATACAGTTTACCGCGATAGTCCTCATAAATTTGACGTTCAGGATAGTTGGGCATAGCTGTAACTACCCGTACTTGATGTCCACGTTTCACCAGTCCTTCTGCTAATTCAGTCATTAGTGGTGCAATACCAATAGGCTCTGGGTGATAATTGTAGGAGTAAATTAAAATCCGCATAACAAATTAGTCGGAGTTTCCTGGTGGTTGTTAACTGACAATCAGTATCTGTCGTCAAAGTCACTTAGGAGTATACTATCTCTTGGTTCACTTCATTATCTCTTTATACTTCTTGCTTGTCAGTAACTTTTCGTTGAAGATTGTGTAAATTTTGATATCTTTTGTTAAAGAAGATTCAAATTTTTCAGTGATCTTACATTAAGACCACTTCCATGTTCTGTATGGTTAAATTTGAATTTAGTATAGAAAAATTTTTTAATGCTCATTTATTTACTTAGATTTCGCTGGAAGCCGCTATAAACACTGAGCTTACAGCAAAATTTACCCAGACCCGCTTTTACAGGTCTGGGTAAATTCAGAAATGAAATTTGGTAGTTTTTAGCTTCAACAGGGGTACTGTTAACTGATAACTGTTAAACAGCACCACTATTTTTGTTAAACAAAATGGTTATGGTTTTGAGAATCAGTCTTAAATCGTAAAGTAAAGTCCAATTTTTCTGATACTGCAAATCCAAGCGAATTACATCTTCAAAACTGCGTACTGTGGAGCGTCCGTTTACTTGCCATTCGCCTGTCATTCCTGGTTTGACATCGAAACGCTGCCACTCTGGTACTTCATATCTTTCTACTTCATCTGGGGTAGGTGGCCTAGTACCCACTAAACTCATTTCACCTTTGAGGACGTTCCAGAATTGTGGTAGTTCATCTAGACTTGTACGACGCAAAAAGCCTCCTATTCTTGTAATCCTCGGATCGTTTTCATTTTTGAAAAAAGCACCTTCTACTTGGTTTTTTACTTGAGATTTTTTAGCTTCCGCATCAACACACATAGAACGAAATTTCCAAATAGAAAAACGCTTACCCATCCAGCCGCAACGAATTTGACTAAAGAAAATAGGACCGGGATCGTCTATTTGAATAGCGAGCGCAATGGGAATAAGTAAAACACCTGTAATAACTAAACCTACTAATGATCCAACTATATCAATCAGTCTTTTCATCCAAGAGGCCACAGAAGGATGAGTTTGAGGTAACGGCTCTACTTTTCGAGGTATGTTTCTCTGACTATCTCCAAGGCTGCTGGATTCTATGGGTTCGATTCTGTTAATAGACTCAATAGAAAATACCTGATCTAATCCAGTCAGGTTTAGCACTGCCATAACTTGAGGGGTAACATTACGAAGTGTGAATGCGATTGCTTTTTGTTGAGCATATTTAAAATTACTTACTAAAGCCCCTAAACCACTACTATCCATAAAAATAGTATTTTGGAAGTCAAGGACAACTTGCTGGGGATGTGAATCAGCTTGGATTAAGTTTTGGCAGGTTTGCTTAAAGCCAACAGCCTCAAGCGCGCTTAAACGTATAGGTGCCTGCACTATAGCTGTATCGTTCAGGTAAGTAACTGGGAAATCTGCCTCTGTGGGTTGGCTACTCATGAAGCTATGCACTTTAGTTGCCATCTAAATCTAATCTGCCAAACATTATTTTGTCCTGGAAAATTACTGAACCTAAATTTTAAAAGTAGGATTAAGGAGACGTAGCAATACTGCACGGGGTTTTGTGACTTAAACTTTTAATTGGTTAAAGAGAAAAGTTTAAAGGTGAAAGAACGGTTTTTTCTTTTCCTTTCTCCATTCCCTTTTCCTTCTTAACCGACAAGTATTGGTACAAATAGTCAGTTTTTCGCTCAGAGATTGGGGATCGCTAAATACAGTTCACAATGGAACAAGAAGCTGCAAATATTCCTGTTGTTGAGCCTACGGTGTGATCATCGCACTGCTATCTATCATCTCATGATTGCTAAAACTACGGTTAAACCTACTGCACGCCTGGTTGAAGTTTTTTCTGCTATTCAAGGGGAAGGACTCAATGTCGGGACACGCCAAATTTTTATTCGCTTTGGTCTTTGTGACTTGCGTTGTCACTTTTGCGATAGCGCCCATACATGGGATGCACCATCTCTATGTAAAATAGAGCTTTCCCCTGGATTGAGAGATTTTGAAATGCACTCTAATCCTATTCCTCCAGCCACGTTGATAAAATGGGTGGAAAGGCAAAATTTACCTTTTCTACACGATAGCATTAGCTTAACTGGAGGCGAACCACTTCTTCATGCCCCATTTTTGGCGCAATTTTTACCCGAAGTGCGATCGAAGACCAATTTACCTATCTACCTGGAAACTGGAGGACATCGCCCTGAGCAATTGACCATGATTCTCCCCTACCTCGACTCTGTAGGTATGGATTTAAAATTGGCTAGTGTGAGTGGCGAAACTTATTGGACAGAACATAAAAAATTCCTCCAAATATGCTTTGATGCAAATTTAGATATTTTTGTCAAGATAATTGTCTCTCAAAGAACAGATCCTGGCGAATTGGAACGCTCGGCTTTGTTAGTTGCTGAGGTTGGTCAGGATATACCCATCTTTCTACAACCTGTGACACCTTTGGCAGAGTCTCAACAGTTCAGTTCAGTACCTGTGGAAGCTCCTGCTCCAGAGCAAGTTTTAGAATGGCAAGCTTTGATGAAGAAGTTTGTTAAACAAGTGCGGGTGATCCCCCAAACCCATAAAATGCTGAATCAGATGTAGGTTGTTGGAGGATGAGGAGGATGAGGAGGATGATTTTATTTCCCCATCTCCCCAGTCCTCTACAATCCACCTTCATCAGAGGGCCTAGATTTAGCTTTGGCTTTATTGGCACTGCGTTTAAGAGCAGAAAGCCTAGCTTCGTAGCGAGAACGCTGACGCTTACCGGGGGTATTGTCAATTAAGGTTTTTAAGGCACTACCTAAACTCTTGTAGGCGTTGGGGAGACTATAACCAAAACGAGCAGCTAGTGCGATCGCTTTTTCGTCAGCATCAACTAATTCTTTGAGTTGCTTGTCACCATTATTTTTTTGATACAGTCGCCAACCGGAAACACCACACAAAGCTAAAGCTAAGACCAGTAGCAAGCCATCGTGTACCCATAACTCTCCCACAGCACCACCTAAACCGATTGCTAGTGCTGCCATTTCCCAGCCGTCTTTGGGAATTGTGTCGTTCTGCACACGAGCTACTTCGTGCCAGAATAGGAGATTACGCTGATCCATTGCCAAAGCATCCCATTTTACCAAGTCGATTTGAATTTCTACCTGGTCTTTACCAATTTCTTCGCAACGAACCAGGGGTGGATTGACCTCGGTTGTGCCTTCAACTGTTACCCAACTCTGCAATTCTGGCGGTAGCAAGCTTTTTAAGCGTCGGAGTTCACTCATTTCCGCTTTGGCTGAGGAGGTTGTATAGGATGTCATAAAATCCAGCCTTAAAAAATTTCAGTATATTAGTGAGGTTATCACTTTGGAGTATAGCTATTTCAGTGATATTGCGCCTCACTCATTGGGAAAACTTCCCCGCTTTTTCCGAGCTTCCATTGCTTTTTCTAGCAGATCCAGTAATCCTGGTGCTTCTTCTTGGATACTTAGTAACAGTCTTTCTCCAAGTTCTAGATTGCCTGGATCTTCTCCTGTGGCCATCACCTGTTGTAGTCGCGGTAATGCTATGCTGTCAACAACCTGAATTAATCCACTCAAGCAACGGTGAAATTGTCTTTCGGTGAGAATTGAGTCTTCGAGAGGAAACTCAATAATGGCACGGATTTCACCATCGGAGGGGTCATACTCCCATTGCAGCATTTTGGTTTCCCAGGAAATGGCCAGCATGGTTTGCAGGATAGAAGCTTTGTACGGATGCTCTTTCACTCCTGCGAGAACTTGAGGTGCAAAGACTCGGAAAAATTTTCCATCTTCATCCAACTGAACGACTATCAGAAAATCTTCTAGGTGATCAGCTTCTACACCTGTAATAATCCGGTCTTCTTCTTCATCAAAACGGTATTCCCAGCCAAGGTTGTCTAAGTAATTGGCTATCTGTTTCAGATTAGCTCCCATAAAAGCCTCATTAAGGAACGGTGGAGCGGCTGTCACCACACCTAGTTTAACCTGCTATGGACATTGATTTAGATTGATGCAGCTACTTTTTGGCAGTTGTGTAGAATCTGCATAAATTCTACACAACTGCCAAAAAAGTGAGAGTAACTACCAAACTTTTGGTAAACTCATGTTTGAGTGTGGCTAATTAACTAATAATTATTTATTCACTAATTCTAATTGGAGATTATTCTTCTAATTGGAGATTATTCGCATATTAAGTAAGTGGGGGTTAAAAATTGTCCTTATGACAAGGCAAGAGGTGAACCAGCGCGGTCTTGGGGAGCCACTGCGGTGGACCGGTTTCCCAGCATAAAGCAAGTGGCGTGGTTTCCCCCATGTAGGCGCTTCGCCTTCCCGCAGGGTGCGACTGGAGAACCCGAAGGGCAAAAGGCACTCATCCAAGAGTGAAGAGGTTTTCAGGCTAATTTACATTTTGTTACATACTTCTTGTCATGTCGTTCTACATTTTTATATGTAAATTTCGAAAAAATTAACTAATTAATCAATTTTCAATTTTCAACATCCATGAATCAAAAATACAACTACTGTGGAGTAGAGGTTGTGAGTTTAAATTCTATTATGAGGTTGACATAAATTGGATTACTTCATATATACATCAATATACTTTGATATTAGCAATCACTCCTCTATTCTTTACCCTTGCTGCTTGTAGTGGTGAGTCGGGAACACAGGTAAATACAGCCAGCGCTCCTGCAACCCAAGTATCTCGTAATATTGGTAATACAGTTAAAAACCGTGGCAAGTTGATTTGTGGTGTTAGCGGTGAGTTAGCAGGATTTAGCTTTGTGGGAACTGACGCTAAATATAGCGGTATTGATATAGATATTTGTCGTGCTGTAACTGCGGCTTTATTTGATAATCCAGATGCAGTAGAATTTCGCAACCTGAATAGTAAAGAAAGATTTACAGCTTTACAAACTGGAGAAATAGATTTACTCAGCCGTAATACTACTTGGACAATGAGTAGAGAGACTTCAGTTGCTTTGCAATTTGCACCTGTGATTTTTTATGATGCTCAAGCAATTATGGTTAGTAAAAATAGTGGAATCAAATCTTTAGCGGATCTGAAAAATAAAGCAATTTGCACTCAAAGCGGTACAACTACAGAACAAAATTTAGCAGACCAAATGCGGAAACGTTCTATTACTTATAAACCCGTTGTTTTTGAAGGCGTTAATATTACATTTGCAACCTATGCTGAAGGACGTTGTGATGGTGTAACTACTGATCTTTCGGCTTTAATTTCTCGACGTACGACTTTACCCAAACCGGAAGATAATATTATTTTGGATGAATTGCTGTCTTCAGAACCTCTAGCACCAGCAGTTGCTAAAGGAGATCCTCAGTGGAATGACATCGTTAAATGGGTTGTTTATTCATTGGTAAGGGCTGAAGAATTGGGAATTAGTTCTGAGAATATCGTACTATTTGCTAATAGTAATGACCCAGATATTAAGCGTTTTTTGGGAAGAGAAGGAAATTTAGGTGAAGGAATTGGCTTAACAAATGATTTCGCAGCGAGGATAGTCAAGCACGTTGGTAACTATGGTGAAGTTTACGATCGTAACCTGGGTGGAAAAACCAAACTCAATCTCCCCCGTGGTCAAAATCAACTTGCTATAAAAGGTGGATTACTTTATTCTCCACCATTTCGGTGATGAATCAGTTATCAGTTATCACTATTCCCTATTGCTAATGACCAATGACTAATACTAAACCACCGATATGGCGTGATTATCGTTTCTGGCAAATTGCAGTGCAATGTATCGCTGTAATTTTAGCAATAGCTATAGTTGCTATTCTGTGGATGAATTTGAACCGGAATTTACAGCAATTAGGGATTAAATTCGGTTTTGACTTTCTCCAGCAGGAAGCGTCTTTTGATATTGGCGAAACTCTGGTTAATTATAAACCAACTGACACCTATATTCTTGCTTTATGGGTAGGTTTAATTAACTCCTTGCTGGTGGCAATAGCTGGAATCATTCTAACGACAATTGTAGGGATAACTGCGGGAGTGGCGAGTTTATTTGATAATTGGCTAGTGCGAAATATCAGTCTAGTTTATGTAGGAATTTTTCGGAATACACCATTATTATTACAGTTACTTTTTTGGTATTTTAGCGTTTTTCTTGTATTTCCGAAAGTAGAAAATAAATTTCATATGTGGGGATTAATTTACCTTAGTCAAAATGGCATAGAACTTCCTGGTTTTACCTTTTCCCCAGAATTTTCAACTTTACTGCTGGGGTTAACATTTTACACAGGTGCGTTTATTGCCGAAATTGTGAGAGGAGGAATTAAATCATTAGCTAAGGGACAATGGGAAGCAGGGTTATCTCTAGGACTAAAGCCAAGATTGCTGATGCGGTTGGTGATTTTTCCTCAAGCTTTACGGGTCATTATTCCCCCACTGACCAGTCAATATTTGAATTGAACAAAAAATTCTAGTTTAGCGATCGCTATCGGTTATCCTGATATTTATTTTGTTGCTTCTACCACCTTTAATCAAACTGGAAAAGCCGTAGAAGTGATGATATTAATTATGCTCACCTATCTTACTCTCAGTTTAATTATTTCATTGATGATGAATTTATTAAATCACAGCGTACAAATTAAAGAAAGATAGTTCCAGGAAATCAATAATAAATGAATAAGGTGACTTGGTTACGCAAAAATCTATTTAGTACCTGGTATAATACATTATTAAATACAATTTGCCTATACTTTTTATTCTGGATAGTTAAAGGATGCTTATTTTGGGCATTTCATCAAGCACAATGGCAAGTTATTCCAGTAAACTTACATTTATTTTTAGTTGGTAGATTTCTCCAAAGCTTATATTGGCGAATTTGGATTGTTCTAGGAATAATTACAACTTTAAGTGTAATAACGTTGAGTCTATTTATCAAGAAGTCAAATATCATCAAGCGCAGATTTTCTCAATTTATCACTCCTTGGATTGCACCAATATGGTTATTATCTTTTCCGATTAATATATGGCTTATTGGAGGAGGATTCGGCTTACAACCTGTATCAAGAAATCTATGGAATGGACTATTACTTACACTATTAATGGCTATAGTTAGTATTGTACTGTCCTTTCCTATAGGTGTGATATTAGCATTAGGTCGTACAAGTAATTTATTCCTAACTCGTTGGTTTTCTATCCTCTATATTGAAATAGTCAGAGGATTACCACTCATAGGAATTTTGTTTATTGCTCAAGTTATGTTACCTTTATTTTTACCAACGGAGTTACGTTTAGATCGCTTAATTAGAGGAATTGCTGGACTTGTACTATTTAGTGCTGCTTACATGGCTGAAAACGTGCGTGGTGGATTACAATCAATACCTAGAGGACAAACTGAAGCTGCAAAAGCACTAGGATTTAATACACCGTTAGTAGTAATATTAATTATCTTACCTCAAGCTCTACGTGCCGTTATTCCCGCAATTGTCGGACAGTTTATAGGCTTATTTAAAGATACTTCGCTTTTATCCCTAGTTGGATTAGTGGAATTAACAGGAATTGCTCGTTCTATTTTAGCCCAGCCGCAGTTTATTGGTATATATGCGGAAGTATATATATTTATTGGCTTAATTTATTGGTTATTTTCTTACTCCATGTCATTGGCCTCTCGTAAGTTAGAAAAGCAGTTAGGTAATTAAGATTTAAATATTTTCAAAAAAATTAATAAATATTAATTTGAGGTTTAAGTCAATGCAAGCACAAACACCAATTCTTCTTGCTGAAGATGTTCACAAGTGGTATGGTAAGTTTCACGTTCTCAAGGGAGTGAGTTTAACAATCAATCGCGGAGAAGTGGTCGTTTTAATGGGTCCTTCCGGTTCAGGAAAATCAACTTTTATCCGTACATTTAACGCTTTAGAAGAATATCAACAAGGAAGTATTAGTATTGATGGAATTACTCTCGGTCGTGATTTGCGTAATTTTGAAAAAATTCGCAAAGAAGCGGGAATGGTATTTCAGCAGTTTAATTTATTTCCCCACTTGACAGTTTTAAAAAATATCACCTTAGCACCAATTTGGGTACGTAAATTACCAAAAGCTAAAGCAGAAGAATTAGCAATGCAACTCTTAGAAAGAGTGGGAATTTTAGAACAAGCAAATAAATATCCGGGACAGTTATCTGGTGGACAACAGCAACGAGTAGCTATAGCGCGTGCGTTAGCTATGCAACCAAAAATTATGTTATTTGATGAACCAACTTCCGCTTTAGATCCGGAAATGGTGCGAGGAGTTTTAGATGTAATGAAAAATCTTGCTAGTGAGGGGATGACAATGGTTGTTGTGACTCACGAAGTGGGATTTGCGCGGGAAGTTGCAGATAGAGTGATTCTTATGGATGCTGGTTCTTTAGTTGAAGAAGCCACTCCTGATACCTTGTTTACTGAACCGAAGGAGGAAAGAACGCGAAAGTTTTTATCACAAATTCTTTAGGTAATTGTATAGCAGTCGTGAAAACATATCAGCCGTCAGCTTTTTCAGGCTAACACCAGAAATACCTATTTGATAACTAACCAATTTCTCAAACATTCTGACTCCTGAATTCTTACGGTTTAGCCATTTATCCAATCTTCACCACCTGGTAATTTAGCAAGACAATTATCTATGATGTCTGGTAATTCTCTATTTGCATAGTTATATGTTATTGTTAATAACTCAGTTGTATTGAATAATAATTTCTATTGATTGAGAATTTGTAAAATTTGTTGTCGTTTTAAAGTATTATTCAAAATATCTAAACTTACATATCCTATTGCTAGTGTAAGTTGATATTGGATAAAAATTTGCCATTCATCTTCAGTGCTGTAATACGATTTTTTATTATCTTTGAGATTCACATCTTGAATTTATAAGATTGTATAACTAATAGAAGCAGCCCAATAATTTCTTAGTCGCTATTCTATTTGATTCTTGATTAAATGTATCAACCGGACCTTTAGAAAAGATTTAATTTGCCTCATAATTACCTTTTTACCTATTCCTTCTAATTAATCCACGATTGCCAAAGCGTGTGTGTAACGTCCTTCTGTAATGCTATTTCTGATGTCGCTTAATTCTTGTGCCATCTGTATTAACTTCAAGTTATAAATAAGAGAATCTTTAGTCAGCTAGTGCATAATTGTATTTTATAGTTAAATCTGTTCATCTATTTCACTCGGATCAGCCGGTTTTGATCTATTCTGAATATAAAGCTATCCAAGCGCGGAGAATCAGAATTGTGAAGTTACATAAACCAATATTGGTGGGAGGACTGGGATTGTCCTTCTCCTTGTGGATGTTAGACACTTGGCATGATTCCATAGTACAGGTGGGAGAATTCGGACTTCTGAGTGCTTTAGCTGTCGGTGGGGTTTTCTGGTTATTGCAGAAAAATCGCCCTGGTGAACAGCTAAATGATATAGTTGTAGATAGGGCATCTGTGGAAAGAGGAATTTCTCAAACAGAAGTTATAATTAATCAACTCGCACAAGAAGCAGCAAACCATCCAGCTTTAGAAAGCCTACGCGAACAATTTGTTAAATTACCCTTAGAGTTAGACAGACGAGAAATTCAAGTTGCTGTTACTGGTGGTAAATCTGTAGGTAAAAGTACAGTTATTCAAATTCTCAAAAATGTAGAATTATCTACAACGTCTCTACAATATACAGAAACAGCACCTTTATTTGGAGGAGTGGGTAAAAATTCTGATGCAGTCACATTATCAGAATTGCAAAAATCTGATTTTGTTTTATTCCTCACAAACGGTGATTTGACAGATTCCGAATTTCAAGTTTTGCAAAAACTAAAAGCCGCAAAACACTCAACATTACTGGTTTTTAACAAACAAGACCAGTATCAAGTAGATGAACGTGCTACAGTTTTGCAATCATTGAAACAGAGAATGCAAGGAAATGTGGTGGCTACTGCTGCTTCTCCATTACCTGTGAAAGTTAGAAAATATGAAACTGATGGTTCTGTGCAAGAATGGATGGAACAACCAGCAGCAGATATTCAACAGTTGACACAACAGTTCGGGGAAGTGTTAGCGCAGCAAGGACAGCAGCTAGTTTGTACAACAACGATGAGAAAAGTGCTGTTATTGAAAGCTGAAGCGAAAGATTGTTTAAATAGAGTACGGTGCGATCGCTCTACACCCATCATAGAACAAAATCAGTGGATAGCTGCCGCTGCTGCCTTTGCAAACCCAATCCCCGCATTAGATATTCTCGCAACTGCGGCCATTAACGCCCAAATGGTTATGGATTTGGGTAATATTTATCAGCAAAAAATTTTCTTAGAACAGGGCCAACAAGTAGCTGAAACTATGGGAAGCTTAATGTTGAAATTAGGATTAGTAGAACTTTCTACAAGGGCTGTGACTGCTATTCTCAAAACTAACGCTGTCACCTTCGTTGCTGGGGGAATGGTAGAAGGAGTGAGTGCTGCTTATCTAACCAGAGTTGCTGGGTTAAGTTTAGTTGAGTATTTTGAACAGCAAGAAATAGCATTAGAAACAGGAAATGGTTTGAACCTGGAAAAATTACACCACGTTTTACAAAAAGTATTCCAACAGAATCAAAAACTGGCTGTTCTGGAAGCTTTTGTTAAGCAAGGTGTGAAACGGTTGTTACCGGAAGCAAAGCCAGTTGAAGTTGTCGGATAGTTTTGCACCAAATCAAGAATTTGAAACCCGCTTTCACCGGAGTAATTCCCAAATCAAGGCGGGTTTTATTTTGTAATAATAACAAATTTAAGGCAATGTTGAACAGATTCATAGAGGTGTAGCAGTTATTCTCATAATATCTCAGAATTTCTCAGATGTTTAGATTCTTAGCAAACCCATGACACCTCAAGAATTTTTGGAAAATTTGGCTACAGCCGTAACAGACTCAGAAAAACTCATTGTTTTTGCGCGATATTATAGATACAACCGCATTAGACCATGCAACAACTCCAAAATGGAGAAGTATTCCTCACAGCACAGAAATTCAGTTCGCACTCAATAATCTTGCTTTTCATCTAGAAGCACTTGCTGAAGAAAGCAATTTAATGACTGAAGAAAACACTCGATAGGTTGTCTTTATAGATACCTATCAAGTAGAGATATCTTTTTGGATTAAGTCGCGCAAATACCTATTCATGAATTTATAAAATAATTAGTTCAATTGACGATTAACTGCAAATAAACAATCATTGTATTGCTTATCAACCTCAATATTTGTAAACGCCCAGGCTACTTTATAAGGTTTTTGGTATTCTCCTGAAATATTGATCCGGTAACAAACATTAGGAATTTTGGTCAAATATCTAGGTTGTAAAGGTGCGTCACAAGCAAATATTCCTTTGACTCAGCTGGCAATACCTGAGTTATGATATTTAATCATGATTACCACATAGTGTCTATATAGTGTCTATCATCTGATGAATGTAGGACTTGAACTAGGTCATCATGAGTAATACCGAGTAAATTATCAGGTAATTTCAAAGCTTCGCTGGTGTCTAAGGGGAGGTTTTGAGTTTTTACCCAATTGAGAATTCCTTGATACTTTATAAGTGCTGTACGTTGTCGGCACAAATATCTAATATCAAAAACTTGAGTGAGCCAGTATATTAGTTCTACTGCGATTAATATAAAGCCGCTGAATATTCTTTTTAGTTTAAACATTTTTTAGTGATACTTCAGATTATAAAACATTCTAATTAAATAATACTGATGATATCCTATGCAACCTAAACATCCTTGGTTACAAAAATGTATACAAAAGCTGGAAGAATTACCCCAGATCAAGACAACAACCACTCCAGTATAGAACCTTTTTTAGAAAAAACTCTAGCAGATGGACTGTTAACTATCTATACGCCTCACAACGGACTTCAATATATAGTTTAGATTAAAGCTCCCATCAGTTTAGAGACACTTGATTCAAGCATTAATTATCTCAAATACCTCAAGGAAAAACTGAGCAATGATCAGAGGAAACATATTATCACAGTTTTGCTAAAGTATCCCAATGAAGAAGATGAACAGCGTGTTTATGATGAATGTATTGATGAAATTATAGAAGGAAGATTTGAAGTAGATGAAGCTGCTATACCTTTTATAGGTAAAGACTTTCAAAATAAATTTAAAAGTGAAACAGTAAAACTCTGAACACAGTCAAAGAAATTGTCGAACTAATTGTGAATTTTCAAGATAAATATATTCCCCAATTTGTGCCTAAAAATTAAGAGGAGTAAGAATGGGATGAAGCTTTTGATAAAATAGTTAAAGTCTTTGAATCATTCCAATATGGATTCACTAATTTTTATAAATGATTTATTAGAGTTGGTTTAAGTTTTTTCAAGTTACCCATTTAGATTAAAATTTTAGGGATATATTAAAAATAATGTAAATCACTATCATAATAACCAGGACCAACAAAAGCAGGAGTAGATGCAGATTGCTTATCTATCAATTCCAGCAAAGCTTCATTACAATGTTCCGCAATTTCTGAATGTTTATTCCCATACCATCCCAGTGGTGTGACAATACAAGGATCACTAATATCAAAACCTAACTTAATAAGTTCTTCAGTTTCTTTAATTGCAAGATTGCAGATAGCATTAAGGTCTACAAATAGTTCAGACATATTTAAAACCTTTTTATTATTCTTGTGCTAGTCGCTGAAGATAAGCTATAATTTTTAATTTACTTAGTATAGCTGATGGAGGAACAAGCCAACTAGGATAAAGATATACTTTCTGACCTAACTGACGAGTTTTTCTACTATCTACTGATGTACCCTAACGATCTGGATAAATAAACCAATGGGTACTTAACCTACTAGGAGGAATAGCACCCCATAACATTCTATTGACTAAACAAAACCAAATAATAGTAGCAGGTGGGTTCACCCATTGCTTACTTTCTACCTCTCCACACATCCAACCTTGATCACCAAAAGATAAGATATGCGGATTTTCTACTAAACCGGAAACACTAGACCTCTTGCAAAATTGTTTCTGTGGTATGATAGAGAGTTTTAGATTTTATGT
>CAKZGI010000351.1 GCA_936914905.1 uncultured Trichormus sp.
CATCTACCAGTTCTCCATCTACCCTTCTGGTGTATAGATATTATTGCCACTCTTACACCTTATTTAATCCACTTTCCTAAGTATATTCAAACTGCTTGGAAAGATGCTTTGTTACGTATTGCTGAAATAACAGATAGAAGTGAACAAGCACAAAAAATACTTGAGCAATATCAGCAAAGAATTCAAGAATTACACGCAGTTGTCAATAATCAACGTGCAAAAACAACAGTTTCCATCAGCCGCTTTTATGCTGGCAACCAAGTTTCAGAATTTCGCACCAAGTATTCATTCCCTGGGAGTCTACTTACTGAAGTAGGAATACCTCTGCCAGAAATACAAAATCAACTTACTACTAATAAAAATCGGCCTTTTGTAACTGTTAGTTTAGAGCGTTTAGAGTTATTAGATGCAGATACTTTATTTGTAGCATTAGACCCCGGGGCAGAAGATTCTTTTCAAGGCTATAAAAACAGCCAGTTATGGCAAAATTTGAATATAGTTAAAAATCAAGGAATTTATACCGTTAATTCAAGTTACTGGATTCTTGGCAATACTCTGTCTGCAAATGCTATCTTAGATGACCTATTTAAATACTTAGTGGAAAACTCATAATAGTTAATTCTAATAATCGAGAAGCACAGTCAATGTCTCAACAACAAACTAACAATAGTGTGCTGAATTTCTTAAAATAAATATTTACTATTGCTCAAAAAAATTTAGATAGTTTCTATACTGATTGCATTATTTTTAATCAACCACCTGATGGTACTGAGGTGATTTCACTTAATCATTATTTACAACCAAATAGACTTTTATCTCAATGGCAAACAAGCGATATAAGTAGGTAGACACAGAGAAACATAACTATGTAACAAAATGTAAATTACTTGAAACCCTTGGGATTGCTTGATTCCCTTTTGCTGCATTCGCCATGACATAATGACATAGTTATAAATTTTTCCGCCCACCTACTTACATTACCGAAACTCACTGAAATCATAAGTACCTCAGCAAAATTAATTGCACATTTTTTTGAAAACAGAAATCTCTATACTCCTTACCCGTTCGCTGTTCCCTCTCCTCAATATGAAATTTATTTTTGACGACTACTTATTACAGCGATTGTTAGCTAAATGAGCCACATTTTTATATCTCACGCAAACGCGCAGAGGTGCAAAGAAAGAAATTTTCTCTTCCCTCTTCTCTACTTCTTTCATATCAAAATGCCACAATAACCAAACCCAGCCAGTATGTGTAATTTTCTGATCCTTTGGCTTGGTCAACTAGTATCTACCATCGGTAGTAACATGACTAACTTTGCGATTGAAATTTAGGCCTGGGAAATTACAGGTAAAGCCACAACCCTCACTTTGGTAGGTTTTTTAGTTTCCTACTAAGTAGGATCATCACGCCGATAAGTGGTGTAATTGTAGACAGATTGAACTGGAAATTATTGATCATGGTCGGTGATACAGTTGCAGTTGTCAGCACAATTATCATCTTGCTACTTCATCTCACCAATCATTTACAAATTTGGCACTTTTATCTCACAGGTGCTATTGTTGGAACTTTTAATCAATTTCAATCTTTAGCTTATTCTGCTTCAGTCTCGCTGATGTTTCCTAAACAACACTATAGGCGTGCCAGTAGCTTACAATTTGTGTCTGGTTACGGCAGCAATATTATTGCACCTGCGTTGGCTGGATTTCTTTATACAGTTATTGGTTTTCTAGCACATAATGGTCAATTGTTGGTGCAATCCTGACTTGATTTAGATCCACAAAAAGCCCCGACTAGTGTGTAAACTTGCAGGCAGTTCAAAACTAGTCAGGTACAGTTTTATCGTTTCTAGTAAATTTCAGGAAACTAATCTTGTGTGACTAGAAAAAAATCTGAGATAATTAGAGATTAGGTTTATGAATAATCTTGTTTTCTACTCCAACTCCCCCGCCGACTATCATCCCGTCCGTTATCCCCTCGTGGCTTTGCTCTATTAACTCTCACTTGACGACCCATCCATTCCGCACCATCTAATTCTGTGATAGCAGCATCTTCTTGAGCATCTTCAAGCATTTCAACAAAAGCAAATCCGCGCATCCTTCCGGTTTCGCGCTCAGTAGGTAAAACAACTCTTTTTACCTCACCATAATCGGCAAACACGGCTTTTAAGTCTGCCTCAGTCGCACGGTAAGAGAGATTTCCAACGTAAATAGTCATTATCGATCACGTAATTTTCAACAAAATGCGATTGCTTCAAGTGGAAATATAGAACTAAGCAAATTGTAAGCATTGCATAGTTTCCTCTAATTCACAGATGGCAGAAATTTATAAAATCAACCATAAGGGTTAGCAAATCCACAAATTAATCAGTCATTAGACTGAACATACGCATCTGTTGTTATGATAACTTATTATGATATTTTCTAATGTATGAGATTCTACAAATAACTATAATATAAATTTATATACTTTTACTCTTCCGATAATCGAATTAAATTGATTCAATGTGGTGATTTCCTAGATAAAAAAATCAAGATAAATATTATTACGCTTTTACATTTATTAACCGTCAACTTTTAACAGTTAACGGTTAATAAAAGGTTAATCAATTGAAATTTGTTGGGGTCCAGAGGTTTTACCATTCTGTACATCAGTACCAGCTTTAGGAAAACCGCCTGAAGTAATATGTTGATCTAGCCAACTTTTCACAGGATCTTCAGCTAAGTTCAGTCTGAGGACACCAGAGACAAACCCACCCATAAATGAAACTGGATGCTGGGCAAGTTCTTTAAATAAGGGTGACAATTCATTAATAAACATTAGACTCTCCAAGTATTGCCGTAACAATTATTAATTCTTCATCAATCGTAACTTACAAAGCTATTTCATGGGTAATGGGTAATGGGTAATGGGTAATAGTTTTTTCTCTAAACCAATCACCAATCCCCAATCCCCAATCCCCTATGAAGTTGGCTGCTGATCTGGGAACATACATTTATCAGAGTCACAACCACTTGGTCCTACTTCCATCATTTCTCCTAAATCGTAACGACTTAGTGCTGCACAGAAGTCATCTGTTTTCCGTCGTGCCTTGACTTCTTGAGACAAAAGCTGATATGTGGATTTGTCTATGGGTTCAAAGGGCAAGCGGGGGAAAGATTGTAAATCATCAAACCTTGCTAATAAAGCTGCAGAAATATACCCTTCATTGTTTTGGATAGCTTCATAGATGCGCTTTCCTAAAGGTTCAACTTCCTCAGAACGCAGTTCTAAAGTTGCGGAGGTGTTATGGGATGTGTAGAACTTCTGCACTTGCATCACAAAATCTAATTGGGCTAAGGCTGAGAACTTAGACACATCAATTACATCAGCACCTGGTAAATCTGCCCAAGAGACAGCAATGGGTATTTCTACTAGCCACTCGGTACAACGAGCGTCAAAAGGATCATTGAGTAAGTTACCGTTTTCGTCTTTATCAGATTGAGATGGGATGACATTGTAACCATAATCTATACAAGCTAGGGCTACCGGGTCATTTTTACGGAAGGTGATTCGGCGGATAAATCTTTGGGCTTTGGGAGGATGCCAGCCCGAACTCGCACCAGTTAAGAGAGATTTAGTATTATGAGATTTAATTCCTCCCTGCCAGTACCAGGAGTCATTATCATCTATTCCTTCCACAGCGAAATCGTAACTATAGTCGGGGGTTTCTTCCCACTCTACAGATTTCACAGTGTAAGGTTCAAATTTGAAACTCCGTTTTGCAGAAGGGATAGGACGAGCCTTAGCTTTCTGGGTATTTTTGTTTAAATAAGCCAAGGCATCGGGTTGAGACAACATCCGACTCAGACATAAGCCCCACATATCCTTCTGACCTTGCTTGTTTTCTCCCTGGGTATTATGGAAAATCGAGAAGCACAGACCCACTGCTTCACCAATTTCCTGGAGGTTTCGCAGGAATTTTTCACTGGCACTATCAATAGACATCCGCCCTGTAGAAGGAATACAAGCGTCTGTATCAATTAAACCGCAGAAAAAAGACAAGATGCTTGCTTGAGAAGAACAACGAATTGCTAAGGGTATTCTATCGAGGCTTTGGCTTTCTTGTATTTTTGCTAACCCATTCAGTTGCAACCAGTTAAAAAGCTGAACGCTGGCAAAAGATAGTTCAAAAGCTTCTCTGTTAGAATATTTGCGAATCTGTCCTTCTAAACCAAAAAGTTTTTCTCCGATTTGTTGCAGTCTTTGGAGTAATGCGTAATCATTGCTGCAAAAACGGATGCGGTGTTTATGAGGACTCAAGCAGTCATCTCCAAATAATGCTCCAATAAAGTAGGACAAATCAGGAGACATGGTTTTTGGTGTTTTAATGATAGTTGCTGTGATTCCGCGACTATGACCGAGTTCTAATTGTCGTCCTTCCCGTGTGTACTGGAATTGATCAATATTGAGTAAAGATGCATCTTTCTGATTTTTATACTCGCCTATACTGAAATCAATTTTCATACCAGGAGTCATATCGGCTGCATAAACCCAACTTCCATTGATGGAAAGACGGTGATTTGGGGTCATGCGGAGGATGCGCCCATTGCTTAAAGTGACTTTAATCAGTTGCAGGGGTTGATTAGCAATGCCTGTAGAAATGGGAATTCCTTTACGCACACTCAAGTTTAAGTTGACGGTTTCACCACTACCTGGATTGAGTATTTCATCAGCATAAAGCAAACCTTGATCAAAGATCCGTAATGCTGTGCGATCAAGACAGCCAGAGGGCTGCACTGTGGTACAACGATTAGGGCATTTGATGTTGTGCCTGTCGCAATATTCCCAAACGGCTTTATGTACGATTTCTCTCCATCTGCTGAGATATTTTTGCTCACCACGTTTAAACACTATTCCTCCAGGTGTTTCTGGTCTGCCTTGCTCCCACCAGCGCAACCAGTCCACACCAAAAGCATGGACAAAGAAATCAAATAAACCAGTGAAGGAAACGCCAACAATGGGATCAAGTTCCCGACTGTATTGATAGCGGGGTTCTTGAAATTTGTGATTTAACAGTGCGGCTACGGAAAGCGCCCCTGCGGTAAATGCTTCCTCTTGTTCTTTGTAGTTGTCGGGGTCAACTCGGTTTAAGTGTACCTCAGACAAATTGCAGTGAAAATTACTGCCTATAATTTCTCCGCACGGGTTTAACCCAAACCTACTTATTCTATGTTCTAGCTCATCAGGATCAATTTCAGGATAGTATTCTTTTATCCAATCCTGAGCTTTTCCTTGCTCGTAAGCCTGCAGAAACTCAGTTTTCAATTCTGGTGTATTTAGTAAGTCAGCATTCGCTCTAGCGACTGCTTCACCAGCCCATTGAATTGCTCCTTCACCACTGTAATACTGCTTACGTACGGCATCAATAGATTCTTCTAATGTTGGTTTGCGATGAAATACTCTTGTATGGTTCGCCATCCGCAAAGAATCACGTTCTGGATCTATGCGCCAGTTGCCTTCTGTGTCTTGTTGCCATAAGTTATCTTTGGCAGTTGTGCCTTGTTCATCTTCTGCAACGAATTGTCTCATCCCAGCTGAGTTATGCGTCAGATAACCGTCGCAGTAAAAACAATGGGCTTCTTCCACTTCAATGTCATAAGTTTGAATATGATCGTAACTGCCTAAACCTTTGACTGTGACAGCAATATCCAGTGAGATATCAGCTTCAGCTATATAGCGTTCATAGTTGGCATCAACAGTGCAAGAACCCTGGACACCCATTTCTCGCATTTCGCTGTAGGTGTAAGCCTCGCACATCATCACACCAGGAACAGTAAGACCATACATTTTGAGTTCCTGACGCAGTTCTCCCTTAACTGAATGGGGGGCAATTAGGGCATTATAACAATGTTTAAGGGCAGGTAGTGTTAGGTTGTACTTAACTTGCCGTTCCTGCCTTTCTGGACGAGTTGTGGTAGTTCTTGCAGCGATACCTAAGCTGGATAAAACAGTACCAACTTGTCTAATAAATGAGCGATAAACTGATGTAACTAGATGGGGAGGCTGATTATTAACTGCTCCATCACTGTCCATTAATCCAGCTAAGTAAGCAGATCTAATATCTACTGAACCTTGCAAAATAAAACTAGGAATTATTAAGGGAACATTAGGCTGCTTAATATAGCTATGAAAGTATTCAGCCAGTCGGATAGAAGAACAAATTGACTTGGCAGTATTTTCACCTTTGGTCACGCTATGAGTAGCAGTCAATCCAAATAAAGCCAAGGCAGAATCTATTTTAGCTTGAATTCTTGCTGTTTGTTCGATCTGTAAGCTATTCATTGACCATTGAACATGGCCATAGGGCTTATCATACTTATTACGACCAAGGGCAACATAGCCATCACCGTGAGTCAATCCTATTAGCCAAGCTACTTCAGGTGTGAGATCAGGAACGAGCAGGGCCTTTATTGTTCGGCTTTGGGAAGGTCTGGATTCTGTACAATCAGCAGGAAGATGGGTAACTGTACCAGGTAGGATTTGTGTATTATGAAGCAGGCGATCCCCTTCCACTAAACTTGCAACTGATTTCCAGTTAACTTCACCTTTAGCATCTGCTAAAACTGCTTGTTTGTGGTTTAAAGTTGCTCTAGGGTAAGTTGCATAAGTTTCAATTTCATAGACATCCTGAAATCCTTGGTCGAATTTATCAACTACTCGACGAAATCCTAAAGGAGTTTGTACCAAGTCACCGACTTGCACATCCCGAATGGGTACAAGACCTTTGGATGTATGAACTAAGGCATCTTCAGGAAGACAGCGACGAATATTTCCAGCAACAATTGTGACAGCAGCTTCATCAATTAATAAACAGCATTCAACTGAGTTTAATTGTCTACCTAAAGCCTTATTGAGAATAGACGCACAACGCTGATACAATCCAGGCAACTTCACAGGATTAGCCATACCACCAAAGCCTTTGAGGGTTTCCCCTGATTGACGCACATCGCTAATATCTACAAATACCTGAACGTCACCTGTAAAGCGTTCATCGCTAGAAAGTTCTAAAAGGGTTTGATAGGATTCAACCCAACCTTCACGGCTGTCTCCGACGTAGATAGTAGCGGTGTTAGCTTCTATATGGGTTTGTGTAAATTCACGACGCTGTTCCTTAGGAGTGCTACCAATTTCACTTTTGACCTTGATATTTAGGCGATTGCGGATGATGGGCAGCTTTTTAATATACTGTGGTTCTATCACTGCTCCTGTACCACAACCCATCATGGCTAGGTCCATCATTAAACCGAAGGCTTTCCAGTCTAGGAGGTTGGTAGAGGTACAGTTATAAGCACCGGAGAAGTTTTTGGGTTTGGTTAACCAGTTGGTTCCTCCTACCCACAACCAGCGTCCGCTGGGTAAAGCTCTCATGTTGCGCTGCATTTTATCTAACACAGCGGCTTCTTCGCGGCTCAGTTTGCCTAATTCGACTAAGCCTTTAAGTGTGCGATCGCACACTTCATTCCAGGATTCTCTTAAGCCCGCCTCTGTACGACGGCTGTAGGTTCTAAAAAATACAGGATTGGCTGCTGGAGCAGATTCGGGGAAAGATGCACTCTGGCGTTTACGTTCCAGTTCTTGAACCATAATAAGGTCTTGTTGCTGAATCACAAATTAAGACTATAACGCCAAGTAGTTAGAGGATGGAAGATTGCTAAATTTACCACTTTGCGCTATGTCTACTCTTGTGTAAATTGTGACCTTACTTTAGTTTAAGTAAAAAACCCTGACAGTGCGCCAGGGTTGTAAGCTCTCAAAGTTTTACCTATTAGTTTTCTCAAAATATGAGAAAAAGGGCGTGAAGTATATTTCCTAAAAAAGCAAGACAATGCTTGCCCACCCCCAAGGCTTAGTTTATAACCTCAAAGAATTGATGCCTACGAAATATCAAAAACAGAACCTAGAAACAATGCTGGGGCTATTCTTGGAAGCATAAGGGCATCCTTTGAGAGGGCAATAAAGAGGCTTGCATAGCTTGCTGGTGGATAAGTATCATAACCCTCAGCCCCTGCTGATAAAATAGTAGCTTATTGCGAACGTCAGCCATCATTCAAAGAACCAATTATTGACACTCAATTGATAGGAACTATCCAACTAGAACCATATAAACCTATCCAAAAAGGACTGTGTCTTCTTCTGCTTCTTTTATTTTCACAAGGACGATAAACATACGATTATTCTCTTTGAAATTGATTTTTTTGACCTTGTAACCATGCAGAATTCATTGCCAAAGCAATCACTAAAATTAGGCGTATAAGTCTATCGTGAGAAGTTTGAGAACCTTCTCAATTATAACCGCCAGTTTTACAGTCTTTAAACATAGCTTCAATGCCAAAACGTTGAACATATATTTTGATGGCTGTTTAAATGAGCGTGCTAAAATTTCTTCAATGATTGGAAACCCTAGTAGCACTACACTCAAGGGATTTGATTTTTAGAATAGACCTCTTGCAAATTACAATAGACCTCTTGCAAAATTGTTTCTGTGGTATGATAAAGAATTTTAGACTTTAATGTATTTTTGGTGTTCTTTGCGCTCGCTAATTTAAACATAACCGTGTAACTCTAACTTTTGGCTAAGACAAAGATAACCGCTGATTATAACATAAAATTAATTCTGCAATAGGTCTAATATTTGTAAATGACGACGACGGCTATTTTCTTGTATTGGTAACGGCAGGTTGGCTGCTAATCTTTCTATTATTACTTCTTTCTGAGTTTGAAGTACCCAAACCAGCATTTTGAGGGTGATTAACTGTCTATTGCTCAGGTATTTTTCTAGGATTTCCTGATACAATGACGGTAGCATTTATTTGTTTGGTCTTGTTATTTTGACGAGACCATTCTTTTCTATCATCAAACTGTCCTTCACAGATAGCTGTCTAATAAATGCACAGTTCATTGTCAATAAGCACGGTTTTCCTCTCCATTTTTTCAGGGCTTATATGAGCTGGAACCTTCTTATAGTCTTGCTTTCACCTCGCTTGTCGCCCCTCAAATATAAGTGAAAAAAGATGGATAACTACAATCTGTGCGATCGCTGATCTTGCAGGGTGCGTTAGCGACAAATCCTCTCTATGTTATTCTTTCGCCTGTTTTCTACCTCTTACCTTTGTCAATAATTCATCTTTAATCCGGTTCAAAATAGAAGTTTCATCTAGAGTTGATAAAATGCGACTAACGACTGCTTTTGGTCCTTCTGGCCCCCAAGTCGCCCCATTAGCTAAATAAGCCTTGGTGACTTGACCAATACTATAAGAAGAAACACCAGCTACTCCCGCTTGTGTTATGGCTACGGATATATAGGGGACAAGGGCGACTCCGGCTGTGGCTGATGCAGAGATACCCAGTAAGGTTTTTAACCCACTTAACCCCAAGTTTGCCAGTAGTTCACTCGCTCCAATACCACCCATACTCAGGGCAATTTTTTGCAGTAATTTTACAGCACCGCTTTCTGTCATGGGGATGCCGTAGAGTTTAGATAAACCTAAAATTAAGGCAATATCAATGACCACACTACTAAGTATATCAACTACAGTCACAGGATTGAGTGCGATCGCAATAGCTTTGGTCATTACAGCTTTCCAAATCAACTCCTTAGCATTCTGTTCCCGAATCATCAGTTTACGCTGGACAACTTGCTCATTCACTGTATCAGCATAAAGCATCGAATTTAGCGCCACCAAAGCCTTACCTTCCCGATGTAGAATTTCTAAAATTTTCAGTTTTAGTTCATCCACTTGAGCATGAGATTGACGCAATTGTATACTCTTGCTACCATCAGCACGAAGTACAGCAGTTTTTACCAAAGGTGAAGCCGCAGACATGACAACTTCTTCAGGTGAAAGCAACTCTCTTACCCTGTCATCTCGGATTTTCTCGTAAATTGCAATCCGATCAGCTTCTGGATACTGGTCAACTTTGTTAAACACCAAAATAATCGGTTTACCTACTTCTCGTAACTGGGAAAGCGCCACCTGTTCAATCTTGGTCATATCCCCAGAAATCACAAACAGAATTAAATCGGCTTGTTTTGCAACCTGTTCGGCTAACGCAGCGCGGGTTTCACCGTCAACTTCGTCTAATCCCGGAGTATCAATTAATTCCACTTGGGACTGTCCAGTAGCAGGTAAAGTCACTCTTAAAGTACCGATTGCTTCTTCACTGATACGCCAATTCACCTTTTGTTCTGCACGGGTAACACCATGCAAGGGGCCAGTTTCAAATACAGCCTGACCCACCAAAGCATTGAGTAGAGAAGACTTACCACGTCCTACCATCCCAAATGCCGCAATCTGCACCACCATACTTTCTAGTTTTAAAAGCATGGTTTCTAAGTCCGCAATTTCAGCTTCCAACCCAGATTTTTCCTGGATGCTGAGGTCAAGATTGTTGACTAAATTACGCAGTGCTGTTTTTGCTTGTGTATAGTTCAGTTCCGCTTGAATATCTTCAAACGTAAAGATGGCGCTATCTAGTTCTTCTTCCCAGTTGGGTGAATCACTGTGTTCAGGTTGGGGTAACGTTGATGTCATGTCAATTTTCAGATTTTTGATTAACCTCTTTATTGATCGTAAGCAAACGAACAGGATATTAACCGTTAGTTAGGGGAAATTTGCACAAATATGTATTGTATTCAGAGGCTTTTGTTACTTGCAGACAATATCAACTTCCTTGTAAGCATTCAGCTATCAGGCTTCAGCAATCAGCCATGTAGAAATTCTAGTTCGACGTCAAAAATTTTCTATTCTAGCGTAGATATAGCAATAGTTTCCAGACTATCTTGCCCCTGATGACAGCTTTCGCTAGATCCACGCCTTAATGTAAATTGCAGTCTTCCCTTAATTCCTTTGGTTGTTCATCGATGCCCCAATAACTCCTTCCCCCAAATATTGACGAGATACGAATAATTCATAATTCCACAATGAAGAAACAGTGAAAACTGAAAACTGATAACCGCTGATCATGAGGACATAATCAAGAAGTTGGACAATATGCTTGATGGTTTTTTGGATAGTCTCTAGATGTCCCTGTTTTTTTCTCCATTCAGACGATCACTAAAATTTTATAAAATCCCTGTAGATCAGGAAATGATCGCTAATGGTGTGCGAAATTCATGGGATGCCATGGAAATAAAGCGTGATCGCATCTTACTGACTTCTTTTTCTTGCACTAGAGATATTTGTAATTGTTCAAATAGATCCGCTTGTTGAATGGCCATCGCTAATTGGTTCGCTATTTGTTTGACAAGTTCAATCTAAAACTCTTCCCAATGAAGGGGTTAAGAACATTGATGAATACACAACAAACCCCATAAATTTTCTCCATGTAGTAATGATCACTATCCCACTTAAATTGGGATGGAATTGGTAGATAATGACGCGATCTCACTTGAACAGCGATCTGATTTCTGCAACTGTGGTATTGAGAATCTCTTGTAAATCTAGAGATGAGCGAATTTGATAAGCAACTTTAGTAATTAACTGCTCGCGCTTTATTTTTTTCCTGAGTGTGATGCTTTGCTTGCCTACTTCCTGTTTTACTTGAACATTGCGATTTTCTAATGGTTCTATTTTCTCGGCTTCTAATTGCAATACTTTATTTCTAATTTGCTTGCCTACTTCCTGTTTTACTTGAACATTGCGATTTTCTAATGGTTCTATTTTCTCGGCTTCTAATTGCAATACTTTATTTCTAATAAGTAGGTAGACACAAATATAGCTATGTTAAAAAATGTAAATTACTTGAAACCCCTGCGATTGCTTGATTCCCCTTTGCTGCATTCGCCATGACGTAGTTATAAATTTTTCCGCCCACCTACTTACTTCTGTTAATTTATATAATTCCGAGGGATTAAGGACTTGTAAATGCTGCTTTGGGTAACAATGCCTAGCAGTTCCCCTTGTGTTCCTGTCACTGCTAAACGCTGAATCAATCGCTGCTCCATTATCTGCTGCACAGTCCACAGAGATTCATCGGCATTGACACAGAAAACAGGTGTATTCATAACAGCCTGTGCTGAACAGGTTTCAGAATTCAGGTTTCAGGCTTGGAACTGCACAATATCACGCTCACTTACAATACCAACCCGAATTTTTCGGGATTGCTGTGTTTGCACAAACATGAAGGAACTAACTCGATTTTCTGCCATTAAGCGAGCGATCGCTAATATGGAAACATGATGAGCCGCACAAATCACCCTTCTCGTCATCACTTCATTCACAAGCCGCAACCGCAACAAATCTACTGGGCGTGATTTTTGCCGCAAACTTTCGTGAGTCAGCAATTCCACGAGTTGATTTTGCTCATCAACCAGTGGTAAATGGCGAATGCGATGGTGTTGGAGTAGATTAACGGCAAAAAAGAGGTCAGTAAATTCCGACTCATACAAGGTGACAACAACCTAGCCATCACATTAACCTAGCCATCACATTACGGATGGTTAGGTTGTCTAAATTTCGTTTTTGGGGGCCCAGTCGTACCACATCCCTTTCTGTAAAAATCCCCACTGGTTGATTATCTTCTACAACCAGGAGAGAGCTAGAGCGTGCCTCCACCAGTAAGTTATCCATAAGTTATCCATTTGGCTATCAGTGGCTTTGGAAACGGAACAAATTGCTCTTATGCCACTCATTTAGGCGAGCGTTTTGATAACAGTTGTATCTTGTGTTACTATTGGCGGGTTAAGAACAATAGCGGACAAAGTAACAGGGAAGAGGATTTGAGCCTCATTTATTTTTCTGCATATATTTATATATAACCACGTCTAATTGCTTGCAAACTGTGTGAGCGCCACACAACTCAAATTTTGCGCCCTCTTCTTTGCATCTTTGTACCTGGAACGAGAAACCAAAGCACTTTCCCCAGCCAGTAGATCAAGGAATGTGCGAAAAAGTAGTACAGTGAAAAATGCATCTCGTAGCGTTAGCATCTTGACAAAATCACCTGTGCGAAAAATCGTTATTGCTGGTAACTGGAAAATGTTCAAAACCTGGTCAGAATCCGAAACATTCTTACGCGGATTTCTGCCCCACCTGGAGGAAACACCCTCAGAACGAGAAATTGTACTGTGTCCTCCCTTTACTGACTTAAGCGTCATGTCCAAATATTTGCATGGTAGCCTTATCCAACTAGGCGCACAAAACGTCCACTGGGAAGAAAATGGAGCCTACACAGGTGAAATTGCTGCTCCCATGCTCACAGAAATTGGTGTGCGCTATGTCATAGTTGGTCATAGCGAAAGACGGCAATACTTTGGCGAAACAGACGCAACCGTTAACCTCCGCCTCAAAGCAGCCCAAAAGCATGGGCTAATCCCCATTCTCTGTGTTGGTGAAACCAAACAACAACGCGATGCAGGGGAAACCGAAAAACTGATTATCTCCCAGCTAGAAAAAGACTTAGTGGACATTAATCAAAAGAATTTGGTTATTGCTTATGAACCAATTTGGGCAATAGGAACTGGTGACACCTGTGAAGCCACAGAAGCAAATAGGGTAATTGGCCTAATTCGATCTCAATTGACTAATCCTAACGTCTCAATTCAATACGGCGGTTCAGTCAAACCAAATAATATTGATGAGATTATGGCACAACCAGAAATTGACGGTGCTCTTGTAGGAGGTGCTAGTCTAGAAGCTGATAGTTTTGCCAGGATTGTTAATTATAAGAAAATAGACTGAAAACCCTGGCATTAAACCCTAAAAATCCCAAACGTTTTTAGGGTTTAATGTCTTTATAGGCCGGGGATGAAAGTCAGTGGAGGCGTAAATGCCTAAGTCACTTTATGATAATAAATTACTAACTTTTTAATCAAAGGTTGTGATACTTTTGTACGCTTGTCAACACAATTTAATGGTTCTTGCGTCTCTTTTATGGAGAATTAATACTAAAGTACCAGTTTAATAAACTGCGTAGACGAAAATTGCTAAAGTTACGAAATCCATATCCAAGTCGTTTAATTAACTTGAGTTAATCATCTATGGCTTTCGGATCATTTGCATCTTCTTTTGCGGGTGTGTCCACAACTTCCACATGCTCCACACCCAACTGCTCAAAACCACTCGATAGTCATCTCCCGCTTCTCTGCGTTCCCCTGAAGCCACGGTCATCACGACAATGGGAGCATCACGTCCTTTTGCCAGTTCCACAAACTGATTTCACAATTCTGGGCGAAAAAATTAACGGTAAACCTCTGATTTATTTAGATAATGCCGAAACATCTCAAAAACCTCAAAATGTGATAGATACACTCCGGGAATTCTATGAAACCTAGAATTATAATCTTCATTGTGGCGTTCATACTTTAAGCGATCACGCAAATAAATTCTATGAAGGAACTAGGCAAAAAATTGCCCAATTTATTAATGCTACACCCCAAGAAATTATTTACACTCGTAATGCTACAGAAGCAATAAATTTAGTGGCTTATAGTTAGGGAATTAGTAACTTAAAAAGTGGTGATGAAATTATTATCAGTGTGATGGAACATGACAGCAATATCATTCCCTGGTAGATTATTGCTCAAAAAACTGGTGTATTCCTAAAATTTGTAGAACTTACTGAAACACAAGAATTAAATTTAGAACATTTTCAATCTTTGCTTTCCCCCCGTACTAAGTTAGTGACTATTGTATATATATCTAATACTTTAGGTTGTGTAAATCGAGTAGAAGACATTATTGCTATTGCTCATCAATATGGAGCTAAAGTTTTAATTGATCCTTGCCAAAGTCTGCCGCATATCCCCATTGATGTCAAGCAAATGGACTGTGATTGGTTAGTTGCTTCTGGACATAAAATGTGTGGCCCTTTGGGAATAGGCTTTCTGTGTGGTAAGTTAGAAATACTACAATAAATGCCTCCGTTTCTGGGCCGTGGGAAGATGAATGCTAATGTCTTTCCAGACCATGTTGATTACGCAAATATACGTTATAAATTTGTAGCGGGGACACCAGCCATAGCAGATGCGATCACATTCGGTGCAACGATTGATTATTTGACTGAGATTGGTATGGATAAAATCTATGCTGAAGAATTAGAAATATCGCGTTATCTCTTCCAAGAATTGCAACAAATTCCGTAAGTTAGCATTTATGGTCCTACCCCAGAAGTTGCTACCAAAGGCAGATTAGCCATTTCTATTTTTACTCCTGGTGAAATCCATGCTAACGATTAACGATTTATGTAAAATCTTGGATCAGTCAGCAATAGTGATTAACTCAGATTTTCATGCTACCCAGATTTTGCATCGCTATTTTGGTATTCAAGCCACAGCTAGAGTAAGTCTGTATTTCTACAATACTCGTTCAGAAGTTGATATCTTTATTGCTGCTCTCAAGAAAGCTGTTGATAGATAAAAATATTGTTTTACTCGAGGGCTGCCAAAAAATATTGAAATTATCTAATTGACTAATTACCAATATATGCAGTTCCACCAATTCTTAATATTTCCGAAGGAAATGCTTCGCGAACGTAATTATTGATTTCCCCCCATCTCTCCTGCATCCCTATTACCTCATTACCTCCATTAAATTATGTCAAACCAATTAATTATTCGAGAACACTGTTTCATCTGGGGACAGCGGACTTATTTGATGGGAATTTTAAATATCACCCCTGACAGCTTTAGTGACGGCGGTCAATTTAACACAACATCAGCCGCTTCAGCCCAGGCACAAGCAATGGTAGCTGCTGGTGCTGATATCATTGATATCGGTGGTCAATCAACCAGACCAGGCGCAAAACTAATCACCCTCACAGAAGAACTTGACCGAGTGCTGTCAGTTTTACAAAAAATCCGACCAAAAATCGCCGTTCCCATTTCTGTAGATACAACTAGAGCAGATGTAGCTAAAGCTGCCGTCGAAGCCGGAGCAGATATAGTCAATGACATTTCTGGAGGTACCTATGACCCAGAAATGTTGCAAACTGTAGCCAGTTTAGATGTGCCAATTATGTTAATGCACATCAGAGGAACTCCCCAAACAATGCAACAACAAACTGATTATCAGGATTTAATGGGGGAAATTTATAGTTTTTTATCACAGCAAATTTCTGCCGCTATTGCTGTCGGTATTAAACAGAACAAAATTATTATTGATCCGGGTATTGGCTTTGCTAAAAACTATGAGCAAAATTTAGAAATTTTTCGCCGCTTGCAAACCTTAAAAATGCTTGGATGTCCAATACTGGTGGGAGCTTCCCGTAAAAGTTTTATAGGCAAAATTTTAAACCAACCAGATCCAAAAGCCAGAGTTTGGGGAACAGCAGCAGCGTGTTGTGCAGCCATTTTTAATGGTACTGATATCGTCAGAGTTCACGATGTTCCAGAAATGCGAGATGTCTTACTAGTTGCTGATGCTATCTATAGACAGCAAACATAATCTTAAAAAACGCAGATAACTAGGAAGAAAGTTTCATCGTAAGCATTCAGCTATGAGCTTTTTCAGGCTAAGACCAAAAATACCTATTTGATAATTAACCAATTTCTCAAACATTCTGACTCCTGACTCCTAAATTCTTATGTCTCATATATTTTTAACCAGGACATTCGTTAAAAAATAATGACAATAACTCACCTTTTAAGGTTTTATTAAAAAGTCTTATTAAGTAGAGCCATTAACATTACCAGCAGTGTGATTTGGTTCTTCTTTAGAGACAGATTCCGCAATCAACTCCTGAAACATATCTGTAGAATTAGCTGGGTCTACAAAGACAATTTTAGCATTATTACTTGCACCGAGTTTCTGACTAGCCTGTACATAATCTTGAGCAACAAGATACCGAAGAATTTCTCTACTGTCAGGATGCGAACGTATGGCTTCACCGATAATTTGCATAGAAGTTTTAGTTCCTTCCGCTTTTTTAATTGCAGCTTGTCTTTCACCTTCCGCTTCCGAAATCAGGGCCCGTTTTTTTATTTCCGCAGCACGTTCTTCTTCCATTGACTTACGCACACTTTCAGGGGGTGTAATACTCTGAATATCTAACCGCATAATATCAATACCCCACTCCTTAGTAATTGGATTTAACTCGCTTAATAGAGACTTATCCATATTCGCTCTGGACATATTGGTATCTTCTAAGGTGTTCTGAGCGATAATTTCCCGTAGTGTAGTTGTGGTCAAATTAGATAGTGCCTGTTCCAGATTGTCAATTGCATAAAAGCTTTTTTCAATCTCTGTTATCCGCCAGTAAACAACAGCATCAACTTCTAAATAGATGTTATCTTTAGTGATCACATTTTGAGGCTTAATGTCTAAAACCTGCTCCCGTGTTGTATCCTCCATGACAATTTGGTCAATAAAAGGAACAATAAAGTTAAGACCTGGTTTAAGTTTCCGATGATACCTTCCCAAGCGTTCAACTAAAGCTTCATTACCTTGATTAATCTGTTTTGCAGATCCTAAAGCATAACCTATGAGTGCTAAGACTATAGCAATAATTGGCTCCATATATGCTCCTATGTAGTGTTTACGAGAATTGAGTGTCAATAAGGTGTGATATTAGCTTTTCTTACCTGTAAGTCTAAATCTTTTGAGCTATTAAAGCACCCTGATCAAAAGCTGCCAAAAAATAAACTTGTTAATAACTTTACCAAAAAATTCCCCATTCTTAATTATTAACTCTTAATCTCTCATCTTCGTAATTATGTGCTCTGAACCAAATAATATAGATACTTTATACATACAGAGGTACTACAGAGTAATCAGGAGTATACCTAAAAACATAAGAACTAGTACCGCTTGGCATAAATAAACCAACCATTCAAAATCTCTGATAAGCTCATGCCGTATACATTTTGAATTTTTTTGGCGCAGCCTGCTGGAAGCACTATTTTGAATTCACGACGGTACTAGTATAAATTCATCCACCCACATTCATTGCTGCTAAAACAGCCTTCTGACTAATGTCTTTGTAGACAGTTCGTAAATAATTTATAGTGACATCACCCACAGATGAATTGCCTAAATTTTCTTCATCTTTAGCCAGAGGAATTGTACCCAAAATATCTAATACTGTCTCATTAAACGAAGGAATAATTACTACTAAAGAAGGTTCTAAAGGCTCATTATATTGCCAAAATTCATCCATTTTTATCGAATATTTATGTTGAGGAATTGACGATTGATGAGTATATTTTTCTTCTTGTATAACCCTTTCAGAAACTGAATTCATATTCTTAGTGGTGCGTAAATCTCGTAAATCGCTAATAATTTGTTCTTTCGTACGTCCCCGTAATTGAAATAAAACAAATGGGTCTTCACTAAAGCGATCGCCTAATTGATAATATACCGCACCAATATGTTTACAAGGTACTGCTTTATCAGGACAAGAACATTTACCGTGAACATCACCCAGAGTAAAAGGAAATAATGAAAGTCCGTTAGATGTAAACACTTCTTCTATATTTTGTGGCATTTCTCCTGCTAGTAACTTAGCCGCAAAGATTGACTTATGGGACATCGTTTCAATCACATAACCCCACTCTTCATCACTAAAAGAGTCAAGAAAAAGAGAAACTTTATAAGGTTCTGCTTCACTACCTTGTACCCACGCTAAAAATTTCGCACCTTTAAACTCAATACTTAAAACATTCCCTTGTCTATAATAATTCCTAGCCCGTTCTAACCGCTTTTTAAATCTATAGGAATCTAGTAAATCTAGCCATCTTTGGGACCACCATTCTCTACTTGCTTGTAAGGTGAAATTAGTCATTCTTCATCCTCATCAATTATGGCATTACGGTCAAGTAATAGTAAATTGCGTAGTTGGTCTGTATCTAATTCAGTTAACCATTCTTCACCAGCACCAACAACTTGTTCTGCCAATTGTTTTTTACTTTCAATCATGTCATTAATTTTTTCTTCTAAAGTCCCAGTACACACAAATTTATGTACTTGTACATTCTTAGTTTGTCCAATTCTAAATACTCTATCTGTGGCTTGATTTTCTACAGCAGGATTCCACCATCTATCAAAGTGAAATACATGATTTGCCCTAGTTAAGTTTAAACCCACACCACCAGCTTTTAAAGAAACAATCATAATTGGTGGCCCTTGGGGGTCATTTTGGAAACGGTCAATCATTTCTTCACGTTGCTTTTTACTGGTGCTACCATATAAAAACAAGATTGCCCTACCTAGCTGCTTTTCTAAATATGGTTTAAGTAATTTACCCCATTCAGCAAATTGGGTGAAAATTAAAGCGCGGTTTTCTTCTGCTAAAACTTCCTCTAACATTTCCTCTAGACGTTGTAATTTAGCAGAATTGTGTTTTGCTAAACTTGATTCTTCCAAGTAGTGTGCAGGGTGATTGCAAATTTGTTTCAGCTTAATTAATAAAGCTAAAATCATTCCTCTGCGCTGTAAACCTTCCGCTGATTCAATCTCAACTAAAGATTCACCTACCAACTGTTGATATAGTTGCGCTTGTTCGGCAGTCAGTCCACAAAATACAGTCATTTCTTGCTTTTCTGGCAAGTCTTGAATAATTTGTTTATCAGTTTTCAAGCGACGCAAAATAAAAGGTTGTACCAAAGAACGTAACTGCATTAAAGAAGCCGTATCACCATATTTCTCAATGGGCATAGCAAACCGTCGTTGGAAAAACTGTTTATTACCCAAATAACCAGGGTTGAGAAAATCTAAAATTGACCATAATTCCTGCAATCTATTTTCTACTGGTGTCCCTGTTAAAGCAATGCGAAATGTAGTTTCTAACTGTCTCACTGCCTGCGATTGTTTTGCATCTGCATTTTTGATATTCTGGGCTTCATCTAAAACAACTATCTGCCAATTCACAGTTTGTAATAATTTTATATCTCGTTGCACCAGTGAATAACTAGTAATTACTAAATCGTATTTTTTAACTGTTTCTGTAAAGATTTTACCTTTGGGTCGTTTATCACCATGATGTTGTAAAACTTTGAGGGTGGGAGCAAATTTATTTACTTCTCTTTCCCAATTGCCTAAAACAGAAGTAGGGCAAACTAAGAGAGTTGGGTTTTCTAGTGCATCCTGTTCTTGAAGATGAAGTAGGAAAGCGATGAACTGGATCGTTTTACCCAGTCCCATATCGTCCGCAAGACAGGCACCCAAACCCCAACGTTCCAGAAAAGCCAACCAAGCTGCACCTCGTTCTTGATAAGGTCTTAATTGTCCGTGAAAATTGCTAGGAGTTGGTAAAGGTTGAATGTCTTGATTATTAGTTAAAGCCCCAACTAATTCTTGCAATGTACCAGAAGCCTCAAAACTAACTACAGGTAGTTTTTCAATTACTTGAGTATCTCCTGTACTAATCCTTAAAGCATCTTCTAATGATAAAGATATCTTTTCTTTACGAGATGCGAAAAAATTTTGGGCAGTTTTAATATCTTGGGGATGCAGTTCAACCCATTCTTCATTAATTTCTACTAAAGGACTATTTAACGCTACTAATTGATCAAACTCAGCTTTAGAAATTGTCTGTCCACCAATTGCTAATTGCCACTGAAAATTTAACAAACTTTGTAAACTCAAACGTCCCTGTTTTTTCTTTGCTGTTTCGGCACTAATTTTTAATCCTAAGCGGTTAGCCCATCCTTCACGATTGGCTAAACTTGGTGGTAAAATTACTCCTAAACCTTTATCTTCTAACCTCCACGCTACAGATTTGATAAACTCATAAGCTTGCATGGGGGTGAGTTGGCAAAATTGCGGAGATTCAGTTTCTAAACTAGGAGCTATAACTGGATACAATCGAGAAGCTAAACCTAAACCCCGTAAAAATGTTTCCTGGGGCTGTTCAATTGTCCGATTCTGATAAACTAATTTTTCTACAGGATACTTCCAAATAGTTGCTGCGTCTACTAAGAATTCAGAATCATCTGCTGCTTGGAGAAAATAAGCTAGTATCCAATCTGTTTTTTCTGACTTTGGAGGATGGAGTTGAAAACAGGTGCGAAATGAAGCTTTGCCTGTTAATTGATATTCTAAAGGTAGAATCCAAGCTTTGAGTGCAGCATCTAGTCTTTCCAATCCCATTGCATCGTCATTAATTTTATTAGATGCACCAGTTAAAGCCTGTAACCACTGCTGTACGGCTGGTGGTAAAGACATCATTAACCTATTTTCAATGGGAGATTGAGAAGCAAGCATATCCCGTATTTGGGCATCTATGACGCTATTGAGAAATTTTAAAATTAATTCTTCTGGTGGTAATGGTAAATCAACTGCTAAATATTGCTGATTTTCACTCCTATTTTCTTGATAAGTACGACAAATTAATGGCATTTTAGCAGCAAATTTTGCTACCCTAGTGGTATCTAAAGCACTGTCTAAAAGTACCTGCCATTCAGCAACTAAAGAACCATCTGCTTTTTTTTGAACTGTTGGTAAAAACTTAGATCGTGAGATTAAATCTAAACTCCAACGAGCTATTTGTACCCAGAAACATATATCTCCCCCCAAGAATGAGTTTTTTCCATCGGTTGAACTCAGTGGGAGAGAAGTTAGAAATTTTATGGCTGTGCTGGGTTGTAAATAAAAACCTTCTACTTTCCAAGGTTGTAAATATTGTGGAGTTTTTTTATCAACCCCTAAACTAGCAGAGTGTACTGGCGAAATTATGGCATTTTTACCGATAAAATTTGTTAATATAGCAATAATTTGGGTTGTAGTCAGGAGGTATGTTCCTGGTGTATCTTTACTTTTTTTAACTTTAGTTATGCTATTATTATCTGAGTAATATTGATTAATATCATTAGGCAATTTAAAATTATTTGCTTCCAAGAATGCTTTCAATTCCTCCGGTATCATAGCCAAGGGGTTTGATGGCAATTCTGATAAAGTTATAAATTCTAAATTTATTTGGGAAGTTCGCCAAGTTTCTCCCCAAATAAATAAATAATTATTTTGATTTCTTAGTAACCAGCTACCGTGTAAAATTGACATATTTCTTAGTGCAATATTTTTTATATAAACAGAACAATATTGACTAGTATATTGAAAAATATTTTTGATGGAAGAATTTGGATTTAATAATCATAGATGATATAGATAACCTATTTTTATCTATTTGTACAATCATTGTAATAGAAATTTGCAGTTAAGTAATTAAGGCTTCATAATGGGATTCCTATTTGATTAGCACTTACGCCAAAACTCTCCTAAAATCTTATTCCTCCGTATCATCTGCGTTCTTTGCAGTTAAATATTACGTAACTAGGTATATTATATATACCAATAAATTGTAATTATATTTACTTGTGGAGGTTCTTAGCGGTGACCAGATTTGCTCTTAACTGATGTTGGCTGAATCTATGGGATGATGATGTATATCATAATTTACTTGAACTTACTGAGCCAACCTTATTGATCTTTGTATTGAACAGAAGCCGTCTATATTCCATAAATGTTAGGATTGCCACAGAGAGAGAATAGTGTGCATAGAAGGAAAAAAAACTGAATGGCAGAAGTTGATAAGTCAATATCCTTTGATGGACGGGATATTCGGCTGAAGGTTGGATTGTTAGCCCCCCAAGCGGGTGGGTCGGTGTTGATAGAATCGGGGGATACTGCTGTTTTGGTGACTGCTACACGATCGCAAGCTAGAGAAGGCATAGATTTTCTTCCCCTCACTGTAGATTATGAAGAAAGATTGTATGCCGCTGGGAGAATCCCTGGTGGTATCATGCGCCGAGAAGGTCGTCCACCAGAAAGAGCGATTCTCACCAGCCGTCTGATTGACCGTCCCCTACGTCCTCTATTCCCTTCATGGTTGCGGGATGATTTGCAAGTAATTGCTTTCACCCTGTCAATGGATGAGCAAGTACCGCCCGATGTGTTAGCTGTAACAGGTGCTTCTATTGCCACCCTGATTGCCCAAATTCCCTTTAATGGGCCAATGGCGGCAGTTCGGGTAGGCTTAGTGGGTGATGATTTCATTATTAACCCCACCTATGCAGAAATTGAAGCGGGAGACTTGGACCTAATTGTCGCCGGTTCACCAGATGGTGTAATCATGGTGGAAGCAGGAGCCAATCAGTTGCCAGAGCGAGATATTATCGAGGCAATTGATTTTGGTTATGAGGCAGTGCGGGATTTAATTCAAGCGCAGCTAGATTTAGTGGAAGAACTGGGTCTAAAAATTGTGCAAGAAGCACCACCAGAAGTAGACCAAACACTAGAAAACTATATTCGCGATCACGCAAGTGCTGAAATTAAAAAAATCTTGGCGCAATTTGCGTTAACCAAAACCGAGCGTGATGCAGCTTTAGATGTTGTCAAAGATAGGATCAAAGCTGAAATAGAAGCTCTATCAGAAGAAGATCCAATTCGAGTAGCTGCTACGGCAAATAGCAAAGCCCTTGGTAATACCTTTAAGGACATTACCAAATATTTTATGCGCCGTCAAATCGTTGAAGACAAAGTGCGCGTGGATGGTCGCAAACTAGATCAAGTGCGTCCAGTTTCCTGCCAAGTTGACGTTTTACCCAAGCGGGTGCATGGTAGCGGTTTATTCAACCGGGGTCTAACCCAGGTCTTAAGTTGTTGCACTCTAGGCACACCTGGAGATGCCCAAAATCTTAACGACGATTTACAAGTAGATCAACATAAGCGTTACCTGCATCATTATAACTTCCCCCCATTCTCAGTTGGGGAAACCAAACCCATGCGTGCACCAGGAAGAAGAGAAATCGGACACGGGGCCTTAGCAGAAAGAGCAATTTTACCTGTGCTACCGCCAAAAGAACAATTCCCCTACGTCATCCGCGTAGTTTCGGAAGTGCTTTCTTCCAACGGTTCCACCTCCATGGGTTCAGTCTGCGGTTCTACCCTCGCTCTTATGGATGCGGGTGTACCTATTCTTAAACCTGTTAGCGGTGCAGCAATGGGCTTGATTAAGGAAGGTGACGAAGTGCGAGTCCTCACTGATATTCAAGGTATTGAAGACTTTTTGGGTGACATGGACTTCAAAGTAGCTGGTACTGACAGTGGTATCACCGCTTTACAAATGGATATGAAAATATCTGGTTTGTCCTTAGAAGTTATCGCCCAAGCGGTCCACCAAGCTAAAGCTGCCCGGTTACACATTCTCGACAAGATGCTCCAGACTATCGAAACCCCACGCCTGGAAACCTCACCTTTTGCCCCACGTCTGTTGACAATCAAGATTGATCCCGACATGATTGGTCTAGTTATCGGACCGGGAGGTAAGACCATCAAGGGAATTACTGAGGAAACTGGTGCAAAAATTGACATTGAAGATGATGGAACAGTTACCATTTCCGCTGTTGATGAGGGCAGGGCGAAAAGGGCTAGAAACATTGTCCAAGGCATGACTCGCAAGCTGCATGAAGGTGATGTTTATGTTGGTCGTGTGACACGGATTATACCTATTGGTGCATTTGTGGAATTTTTGCCCGGAAAAGAAGGCATGATTCACATTTCTCAACTCGCTGACTATCGTGTCGGTAAAGTTGAAGATGAAGTAGCAGTTGGTGATGAAGTGATTGTCAAAGTGCGCGAAATTGACAATAAAGGTAGAATTAACCTGACACGCTTGGGTATACACCCAGATCAAGCAGCTGCGGCGCGGGAAGCTGCGGCAGTGAATCGTTAACACGATTAAGGATTTTAGATTTTGGATTAGGGATAAATCGCAAATCTAAAATCCGCGATGCCTTTTACAACAGGCATCGCTGTATGATTTTTTAATTATTTATGAATATACTCAATTAACTGGCGGTTACGTAAACTAAACCTACCCATCCTATATTAATGGTTTATTTTGCGTAATAGCACAGCGGCAGATGAAATCAATCGCACTAAATTACCGAGAATTTAAAGATGAGATTTTGATTATAAAATAGCAAAAATTAGAGGCGAGTAAGATATGGCTACTATAGAAGAAATTACTATCTAAGTGCCGTCACATATTGTAGAAGCCTATCACAAAGGAAGAACAAGAACAAATTCAACTCAAATTTGCATCAATTATGCAGTTAAAAGTTTTAAATTATAGACAAGATGCTGTGCAACTTCTCAGAAACATTATGGATGAAGTTAGTAGAGAAGTACAAGCCCAAGGTTTAACTCCTGAGATTTTAGACTCTATTTTACAAAATTAAGATTAGCGATCGCAGCATCCTATTTAACCACTTAAGTTACTGCACATACAACGTAAATTTAATACATTAAATACTACATTAATTTCCTTTCCACAACCAGCAACATCCGCAAAAAATGAGAGCTTTTCCTTCCCTACCAATTTGTCAATTTCAGAGATTTTTGGTACATAAAGATTAAGTAACCTACATGGTTGGCTTTTATCCTATACTTGACATCCAGCATAGTGAGTGCTAAACGTCTACCAGAAACTACCGCCCACGTCAGAATCACCCGCCAATCTTGGCAACATGGCTTTCTTGAAGGTGATGTCAGCGCCGGCGATTTTGAATGGCATTTTGAATGGCATTTTCGGCGGGGAGAGCTTTCTGTCAAGCCTTCCCAGGGTCGGGCTTTAATTAAGGAACCTCTTGGCCGCTTCTTGGAAAAACAAGATTACCAGTTGGAACCAGGGGGAGACTATGCTTTTACAATTCGAGCAGAATTGTAATTAGTCAGCTGTCAGTTCTCAGTGAGACTCTTGCAAGTTAAGCGGTTGAGGTAGCGTTCAATTAACAGAATAGCCACAATATCATCTATCGGTCTTGGTGGCTGTCGCATACCTTTGGGTAAGAGTTTAGTAAGTCCTTTTGGTGGGAACATCTGCCAATACCGATCGCGTGCTTCCAAAGTTGTATAACGCTCATCTATTAAAATAATATTTAGGGCATCTGTTAATTCCTGATTTAGCTGCTGTTTCCATTTCTTGCCGGTAGTTTGGTCGCCGATGACAATTAAGGAAATAGGAAACTTTTGCCGTAGTATCTCAATGTGAGCGATTGCATCATTCGCAGGGACTACTTGATGATCATACAGTTGCCGATCCACCCCCATCACAGCTACACCACATTTATCTCGACCGGGATCAAACCCTAAAATTGCTGGTTGTGTATTAGTCATTGGAAAAAGGGAACAGGGAAGAGGCAGGAGTTTTTTAATCTTTAATTTTTAATTTTTAATTTTTTTTAAGTGCTGAAAATAACTTGACCATTGAAAATTGCCACTAATTTCACTCTTAAAGGTCCAGCAGTATAGGTATCCTCAGCAGCTATAGCTTTAATTTCTAATGGTTGATTAGACTGTTGCAATTGGGCGAAAAAGCGCAGAAAAGTACCCTCTATTTGTAGAGTTTCGATAATTCCTGCATTGCGAGCGCGAAATTGGGAAGCAGAAATCACCAAGTCTAGCCGTTGCCTTAATTGATATGATGTCATGTTTTTCATATCAGCCCCAGTTGTAGCCAGTATTTGACCTGTGGAAAATACCAATTGATTGCGCGTAGCATCAGCAAAAAATTCTATCTGCTTTTCTCCCCTAACGTAATTACCCGCAGAGAAGATTCGCACTACATATTCTCTTCCATCGTGGATTTGATTGATTAGTTGCTCAACCCTATCTTGAGTAACACGCAATAGTTCTGCATTGGCAGGATTAGAACCAGGTTCGCTTAATTCAATGTTGGCATTGCGGTTAGCTTCCTGCAAAATTTGGACTACTACCTGACGAGCCGCAGTAGGTTGATTGACTTGTACCACACCAGCAGCCAAAACTTGTCCACGAACTAAAGCCAATTTACCTAAACGCAGGTCACGATATGACTGGTAATATTTTTCCAGCCTTGCTACTTCTTGTTCTAAATCATCTTGCTGTTGTTCCAATTCTTTGAGACGAGATTCCCTAGTAGCAATTACTTGCTCCCGTTTTTTAATCACTAGATTACGATTTTGAATTAGTTGATCTAATTTAGCAATTTTCTGATCACGTTTTTCAATAGCTTCTTGGCGATTAGCAAGTTCCTGATCCCGTTTTTCAATAGCTGTTTTTGCTTCGTCAATCGCTTTTTTCGCTTCTGCATATAGTCGCTGCCGTTCTGTCTTTAATTCTTCAACCGCTGTTTGCAATGCCTGACGTTGATTATAAAGGGTTTGTAGTTCAGTTCTAGCTTGTTGATACTGTATCACTACTTCACCAAGTCGGCTTTGAGTACCTTGCAGTTGAGCTTGGGTTTTAGCTTGTTGACTAATGGTGCGGTTGAGTTGAGCTTGTGTTATGCGTTGTTTAGCATTGGCAGCTTGTAAAGACTGATTAATGTTTTGTAAATCTTGTTGTGCCTGAGTTTGTTCTTGTCTAGCTTCCATCAGCTGTTTTTCTACCTGGCTTTTTTCCGTTTCTGCGGTTTTAAGTTGTTCTCGCTTGTTCCTCAGGTCTTTTTGAATATCCTCTAACTCAAACACGCCCTTCCGCAATCCTTCATCAGCAGCAAATAAAATTGCTAAGGTTGAGGCAGAAATTAGACCGCCAGTAAAAATAGCTACTAGCACCGCCGTATTTTTGGGGCGCAGCTTAAATAGTGAGAGGCGTGCTTTGCCAACTCGTGTGCCGATGCGATCGCCGACTGTGGCAATCACACCTCCCAAAATCAAAATAGCTGCTATCAGGATGTACCCGGTGGCCATCTTTTAACTACCGTTCACGTAGTGTGCCGGAGGCATAATGCTTCCAGATACAGCGTACTACTTTCAACCATTGTCTGTGGGGGAAAGGAGCTTGGTAAAGGCAGAAAATAATCAATTTTTAAATTACCTCCGATTGTGTATATTTTTTCTCGAAATACCATCTGTGCCAATTTCCTCCCCCAGTTGTGATTACAGAGCATGAATAGAGAACAGTGATCAACTATGAAGTGGTAGATTTAAATCTACCACCAATTGCTGCAATGCATTGGTGGTAGATTTAAACGAGTGTTATAAAACTGCTCACTTTTAAGTAAATTGCTTACTTAAGCTAACAGGCTTATGTACAGTAATCTTCTTCTTGTGGATGGAAATCATTTTTTTCTCGCGGAGGTCGCCAAGTAACCTGGTGACAGTAACACGAGTAGAACCAATTGCTTCAGCGATCGCCTGATGAGATAACTTCAAATCAATTGTGATCCCATCAGCACAAGGTACACCAAAATCTCGACAAAGAATTAATAAAAAACTCACCAACCTAGAACCCATATCTCGGTGAGCAAGAGTTTCAATCATCATCTCTGTCTGGAGAATACGGCAAGAAAGACCCCGTAGCATTAACATTGATAACTCTGGATTTTCCTTTAATGCTTGTTCAACTTGTTCAATTGGTGCAGACAGTAATTCTACAGCAGTAAATGCCACTGCATGGTAAAACCTATCTGACTTGTTACCCGTTAGCAATGACAACACACCAAAAACGCTATTTTCCCGTAGCAGTGCCACCGTTATTTCTTCTCCTGCCTCATATACCCTGGAAAGCTTCACAGCACCCTTGAGAAGAAAATAAACTCGTTCGGCGGGATCGCCGGGAAAAAAGATCGTTTTGTTGCGTTCAAACGTCTCCACAACCGGTGGAAAGGCTCCAGTTGCCATCTGACGAAAAACATTTGCTAGGGCTTTATCTTGTGTCACGATCATCTCCCTTCCCCTACCCAATGCCGGAAAAATAAAAACTGATTACCTAAGAATACACCTGAAAAATCAAGAAAGCACCGTCAACCTTTCTGTTTTTTCCTATACTCAAATCTACTACTTTATCTTTATTTGTTTATCATGATACCTAATTCTTGTTATTTTTAGCCAGCAGTTATTGATAAGTAGTTTCAGACGCTCAACTAAAAAGGTTTTTTTGGGTAAAAATTTCCAATATCTTTATAACTTCTTAATCAATGACCAGAAAATTTGTTGCACTCAACACCCTAACTTGAAAATAAGGTACGCGGTAAGAGGAAAAGCCTAAGGGGTAAAAGAAATATCTATTTTCATGCATTGTGGTTAGCCAGTTGATGAAGACTACCTTAATTGTCTTTTTCAAAATCACATTCCTAAAAAAGTCAAAATAGGCTCAGATTCTAGTATGCTCCTAATGATTGATCACATTAACAATTTCTATGCTGAATCTGTCCGGAAAAAATGCTCTAGTAACAGGTATTGCCAATAACCGATCCATCGCTTGGGGAATTGCCCAACAACTCCATCAATCAGGTGCTAACTTGGGCATTACCTACTTGCCAGATGAAAAAGGCAAATTCGAGAAAAAAGTAGCAGAATTAGTAGAACCACTTAAACCGAGCTTATTCCTTCCCTGTAACGTTGAGAATGACGACCAAATTCAAGCTACGTTTGAAACTGTACGTCAGCAGTGGGGAAAACTAGACATCCTCATTCACTGTCTAGCTTTTGCTAATAGAGAAGACTTAACTGGAGATTTTAGCCAAACCTCTCGTTCTGGTTTCAATAAAGCTTTGGAAGTTAGCACTTATTCACTGGTTCAGTTAAGTGGTGCTGCTAAACCTTTGATGACAGAGGGTGGTAGTATCGTTACTCTTAGCTATTTGGGCGCTGTTCGGGCAATTCCTAACTATAACATCATGGGTGTAGCCAAAGCTGGATTAGAAGCAAGTGTTCGTTACTTAGCCGCAGAACTTGGCCCCCAAAATATTCGCGTTAATGGTATTTCCGCAGGACCAATCCGCACTTTGGCATCTTCAGCAGTAGGCGGTATTCTGGATATGATTCATCACGTTGAAGAAATTGCCCCCTTACGTCGCACTGTTACTCAGATAGAAGTTGGTAATACAGCAGCTTTCTTATGCAGCGACTTAGCCAGCGGCTTGACTGGGCAAATCCTGTATGTAGATGCAGGATATGAAATTATGGGTATGTAATAGGGACTGGGAACTGGGGGTGATGGGGAAGATGAGGGAGATGAGAGAGATGAGGGGATGGGGAAGTAATTTTCCTAATGTCCAATGCCCAATGACCAATGACCAATAACCAATGACTAACAACCGCATTGCTACAGTTCACCGCACTACTGGGGAAACTGATATCCAAGTCACCATTAACCTTGATGGTACAGGCATTTGCAAGGCTGCTACCGGGATTCCTTTTTTGGATCATATGTTGCATCAAATCGCCTCTCATGGGCTGTTTGATCTGGATATCCAAGCCAAAGGTGATTGGGAAATTGATGACCACCACACCAATGAAGATGTCGGTATTACCTTAGGTCAGGCTTTACATCAGGCACTAAGTAACAAAAAAGGCATTGTCCGCTTTGGTAATTTTCTTGCACCTCTTGATGAGGCTTTAATTCAGGTGGCTTTAGACTTTTCTGGAAGGCCTCACCTCACCTATCGTTTACAAATTCCTACTCAACGGGTAGGAACTTATGATACTCAACTGGTGCGGGAATTTTTTGTAGCTTTGGTAAACCATAGCCAAATGACCTTGCATATTTGCCAACTAGATGGTATTAATTCCCATCATATTATCGAAGCAACTTTTAAAGCTTTTGCTAGAGCTATGCGAATGGCTGTAGAAATAGATCCTCTTCGTGCTGAGACTATTCCTAGTTCTAAGGGAGTATTATAAGTTACCACTTCGACAATCCAAAAGCTACTCTATTAGCGATCATTGACAGAGCAAGTAGTACTGGTTATTATCGTTTTACTGATTAACCTGTAATTAATCACACCCAGCCAGGAATTGGTAATTTAACCACTATGAATTCTGTTGCAGAAACCCCTGAACCTCAACTGAATCCTGTAGATCAACCACCAGTAGTCTTAACTTCTGAGTTGAGAAAAGTCTATCGCATTGGTTTTTGGCTGAATCAAAAAGTTGTATCTCTCAACAACTGTTCTTTACAAGTTTACCCAGGACAAACCTTTGGTTTGCTAGGCCCCAATGGTGCTGGTAAAACAACACTGTTAAAACTGTTACTAGGAATTATCCGTCCTTCTTCTGGTAGAGGTTTATTATTAGGTAAGCCACTAGGTGATCGCTCAGTCAAGCAAAGTATTGGCTATTTACCTGAAAATCCCTATTTATATGACTATCTCACCGGTTGGGAATTTTTGGAATTAGCTGCTGGTTTATTCCAAATTCCCCAGAAGGTGCAACGTCAACGCATTCCCCAATTGCTAGAGTTAGTCAGTTTATCCCAAGCTGACGCTCGCAAAAAACAAATGCGGCGTTATTCTAAAGGAATGCTTCAGCGTGTTGGTATGGCGCAAGCATTAATTAATGATCCAGACTTAGTATTTTTAGATGAACCTATGTCTGGGCTCGATCCTTTGGGACGCTACCAAATGCGAGAAATTATTCTCTCACTTAAAGCTGAGGGAAAGACGATATTTTTCAACAGTCATGTGTTGAGTGAAGTAGAACAAATTTGCGATCGCATAGCCATCCTACATCGAGGAGAATTAATTTGCTCTGGTTCTCTCAATGAACTCTTAGATACCCACAACACATATCATGTTAAGGGTCAAGGAGGCGATACAGAACTTCTCAAACAAAGGATACGCGATCTAGAATTTGATCCTAATGGTGATTGGCACGGCATATTACAAGATGATTACTACGATTTTCTTGCTAGTCATCGGTTGATGGGAGGTAAAATCATCACCATAAACTTAATTCATCAATCTTTAGAAGAGTTCTTTATCCAACAGATCCAAAAACAAAACTCGCCATTATAAATATTCAGTCCTGTTGTTGATAGTTAGTCAAACATGACTTTTGCCTTGCCGTACTAGTTTGTAGGATGTGGAGAGAAAACAAAGAGTTGACTTTTTTTTACACATATAATAAAAACCACTTTGGTGTCATACTCCCCAGTAATTTTTGCCCAAATTCTAATACCAATAACCTTTTGTCACCTTAATTGAATTCTCTCTCAATAACTAAAAGTAGTTTTAGCTACTTAATTTAATTTAATAGTTAATTCAAAATGTCATATTGATAAATATGAATTAGAGGATGACTGCATAAACTAGCAAAGTATTGGCAATATAAATATAAACTTTGATTCTTAACTATTGACTATTGTCATGAAACTTGGTCTAATCGTAAATAATTAATTTATGTCACTTAGTTCATCTTTAAATTAGCTTCACTCAAAATTTTGAATGCCTCATTAAATTAGATCCGGAAAATCAAGATTACTTACGTAAATAACAGTATTAGGGAACTTAAATAATTAAGTATAGTCAACGGTAAAATGTTTAGACAATACTTTACAGATCCTAGTCTCACAGTCTCAGGTAAATATGCTTAATATACATTTGTGGAAAATTTTCAGTCATTCAACTACAGCTGTAGTTTTATTAACAACAGTTAATATTGCTTTACCATCTGTCAGCCTAGCCCAGACACAAAAAATATCAGCAGCCTCAACCATATCCACAGATTACTTATTAGGTGGTGGTGATCGCATTCGCGTCAATGTCTTTGAAGTACCAGAATATACAGGTGAATACCAAGTTCCCCCTGGTGGTGCGATTAATCTCCCTTTAATTGGCAGTATATCTGTTCTGAGATTAACAACAGAACAGGCAGCAGACGAAATAGCGAGAAGATATTCTCGTTTTCTGAAACGTCCCCTGATTTCTGTGAATTTGTTATCATCTCGTCCTATTAATGTTTTTGTAGCCGGAGAAGTAACAAGACCAGGATCTTACACTCTCAGCTTACAGGGAAGTGGAGGCGATAATCCTGGTATACAATACCCGACCGTATTAGCTGCGCTGACTACAGCCCAAGGGATAACACTAGCAGCAGATGTAACCAAAGTACAATTACGCCGTAAAATAGGACGTTCTGGTGAACAAGTTATTAGTTTTAACTTAAAAGAAATCACCGAAACAGGTAAGATACCCCAAGATATTACCTTACGGGATGGAGACACCATCGTTGTACCCACCGCGACGAACTTCAACGTTGCTGAAGCCCGAAATTTATTTGCCGCTAACTATGCAGCTAGTCAAAACGCACCTCGCACAGTTGCTATTACAGGACAAGTTTACCGTCCTGGTTCTTATCTAGTGACACCAGGTTCTTCTACTTCGGAAGCAGGTACTGTAGCCCCTGGAAGTGGCTTACCAACTGTAATGCGGGCAATTCAACTAGCCGGAGGAATTACATCACAAGCTGATGTAAGGAGTATTAAAATCCGTCGTCCTACAAGAATTGGCTCAGAACAAACTTTAAATATTAATCTCTGGGAATTGTTGCAAACTGGGGATCTCAATCAAGACGTGGTGTTGCAAGATGGAGATACAATTGTAGTCCCCACAGCAACTGAGATTAACACAGCAGAAGTGACCCAATTAGCTACCACTACTTTGTCACCTGCAACTATTCAAGTTGGGGTAGTAGGAGAAGTGAAAAAACCTGGATTAACAGCTTTACAACCCAATAGCTCTTTAAATCAGGCTTTGCTGGCTGCTGGAGGTTTCAATGATGCTAGGGCTAGTAGTGCTGCTGTAGATTTGATTCGTCTCAACCCCAATGGCACTGTTAGTAAACGGGTAGTAAAAATAGATTTCTCAAAGGGAATTAATGACGAAACGAATCCTATACTTCACAATAATGATGTTGTCGTAGTTAGCCGTTCTGGTATTGCTAAGACTAGTGATACAGTCAATACTGTAGCTAGTCCTTTGGGTACTATTTTAGGCATTGTTAAGATATTTTTTGGACTCTAGATTTCTTTTCATTTAGGGTATTTTCTATTCTCATCTCACAAACTAAAATACCACCGAATTTAAGCCTGCTCATGCAGGCTTGTTTTTTTAGCCATAAAAAAGCTCTTGATTCACAACAAGAGCTTGAAAATTAATTGATTGTCAGTGATCAATCAAATAAACAAAAGCAACAATCTAGTTAAGATCCTTCATGCTGTATGCTGGTTCGTTCTCACGGTCAATACCTCTCTCAAAACCACCAGCAGCCGCACGAGCGCGTCCTGCATGCCACAAGTGACCGATGAGGAAGAAGAAACCTAATACGAAGTGAGAGGTAGACAACCACGCACGAGGAGATACATAGTTGAAAGAGTTGATTTCAGTAGCTACACCACCTACAGAGTTCAAAGAACCCAGAGGAGCGTGAGTCATGTATTCCGCAGCACGACGAGCTTGCCAAGGCTGAATATCATTCTTGATTTTTTCGAGGTCAAGACCGTTAGGACCACGGAGAGGCTCTAACCAAGGACCACGGAAATCCCAGAAGCGCATGGTTTCACCACCGAAGATGATTTCACCGGTAGGAGAACGCATCAAGTATTTACCTAGACCAGTAGGCCCTTGAGCAGAACCAACGTTAGCACCTAAGCGTTGGTCACGAATCAAGAAGGTTAAAGCTTGTGCTTGAGAAGCTTCAGGACCAGTAGGACCAAAGAATTCGCTGGGGTAAACAGTGTTGTTGTACCAAACCATGATGGAAGCGATAAAGCCCATCATGGAAAGAGCGCCCAAGCTGTAGGAAAGGTAAGCTTCACCAGACCAGATGAAAGCGCGACGCGCCCAAGCAAAAGGCTTAGTGAAGATGTGCCAAATACCACCGGAAATACAAATTAAAGCAATCCAAATGTGACCACCGATAACATCTTCCATGTTATCAACACTAACAATCCAGCCTTCGCCACCGAAGGGAGCTTTAATTAGATAACCAAAGATGATCGCTGGATTGAGTGTCGGGTTAGTAATAACACGCACATCACCACCACCGGGTGCCCAGGTATCATAGACACCGCCGAAAAACATCGCCTTTAACACCAAAAGCAGCGCACCACATCCCAAGATGATGAGGTGGAAGCCGATGATGTTGGTCATTTTGTTCTTGTCTTTCCAGTCGTAACCGAAGAAGGAAGAATATTCTTCTAATGTTTCTGGGCCACGAACGGCATGATAGATGCCACCAAAACCCAGTACAGCAGAGGAAATCAGGTGCAGTACACCAGCAACAAAGTAGGGGAAGGTGTCAATTACTTCACCACCAGCACCAACGCCCCAACCTAATGTAGCGATGTGAGGCAGAAGAATCAAGCCCTGTTCGTACATGGGCTTTTCTGGGATAAAGTGAGCAACTTCAAATAAAGTCATTGCTCCAGCCCAGAAGACGATTAAACCAGCATGGGCAACGTGAGCGCCAAGGAGTTTACCAGATAGGTTAATTAAACGAGCATTTCCAGACCACCAAGCAAAGCCGCTTGATTCTTGATCACGTCCGCCTCCTATAACTGATCTATTAGAGAGCGTTACCACGAGGTAATACCTCCTCAGGGAATACAAATTGTTCGTGGGCTTGATCTT
>CAKZGI010000352.1 GCA_936914905.1 uncultured Trichormus sp.
AAAATTTCTGGCGCACAGTGGAATGTTGAAAGTGTCTACCAAATCCTTTCCCTTCCTTGTGCTTATCTCAATGGTTTGTTTGCTATTTGAGTCTTTCTGCCAAAACTCGATGCTCCCAGAAAATCTATAGTGTAGATTTACAACCAGAGGTTTAGTGCTGAATGCTGACTTTATTGCTACACTGAAAAAAACACTACGAGCGCGGGGGGTATATGACCTCTACCACAAATATTTCTACATATGGAATTACTCTTCCAGATCATACTCAACTTCCAGAGTCTGATGGTACTTTTGTGAAAAATTCTTAGGAGTATCCTCAAAGCATTTTGCTAACAGAATCCATTAAGCGTATTTTACAAAAAATCCACCCTGATGGACAATATTGTATAGGTCAAAGTGGTATTTACTGGCGTATTACTGATCCTCCAGAACCGGGTGCAGAAGCACCAGATTGGTTTTATGTGCTGAATGTGCCGCCTAGTATCAATGGTCAAATGCATGGTTCTTATATACTTTGGCAAGAGTATATTTCCCCATTGATTGTTTTAGAATTTGTTTCTGGTAATGGTGATGAAGAACGAGATAAAACTCCGTGGAAAGGGAAATTGTGGATTTATGGACAGGTGATTCATCCTGCTCTTTATGGTATTTACAAAGTGAATAAGGCCAGTGTGGAAGTTTATAACTGATTGAAGGTAAGTACGAATTATTACCAGCCAATGATCACGGACATTATCCTGTTGCGGCTTTGGGGGTTGAATTAGGAATTTGCTAAGGTGAATATCAAAATGTAGAATTGCCTTGGTTAAGTTGGTGGGATTTAGATGGTAATTTGTTTTTAAGTGGAGAAGAACGGGCTGAAAAGGAATACCAACGGGCTGAACAGGAACGTCAGAAAAAAGACCGCTTAATTGCCCAATTACGTTCTTTGGATATTGAACCAGAAGTATAAAATATAGATCCCCGACTTTTTGAAGAATCAGGGGATATCATTTCTCTAACTGATAACTGATAAGTAGTCGTGCAAAATAAATTGCACATTTAGAGGAGGGAACAGGGAACTTTTAAAAGGGAACAGATAAGCAATACAGAGATTTCTGTCTTTCTCAAAAATGTTTAATTGACTTTGCCCAGTTAGTTAGCTGATAACTGATAACTTACCGTGGTCTGCCTAAAGTGCTGATATAGAGAACTGCTTCATCAGCAGGAATACCTAAAACATCATTGACTTGATCGTCAAAGAAGCCCCCGATACCACTAACACCTATATTCAAGCGAATGGCTGCTAAATTAAGCTTTTGTCCTAAATGACCAGCATCCAGATGTAAATAACGGTAAACGCGATCACCATATTGAGCGATCGCTGTTTTCAAATCAGCAGTATGAAATATCACTGCTCCCGCATCCCGTCCTAATTCTTGTCCCAAACAAAGGAAGTGTAACTCACGGCGAAAATTCTTAAAGCGAATTTGTCTTAATTCCTGTGCTTTAGGTGCATAGTAGTAACAACCTGAATCAAGTCCTTTAACACCAGAAACAGCAATAAATGTTTCAATTAAATTCAGGTCAAAGTAATCGGGAGAATTATCTAAATTTTGGTCAATATAATTTTGTGGTTGGTAAGTAAAATCAAGTAACAGCTTAAGTTCATCGAAAGTTAGATTATCTCCACTGTAAGCACGAGTAGAACGACGCTTATAGATAGTATTTTCTAACTCTGAAAGATTTTGCCCCCAATCAATTGGTGTAGTAATAGTAGAAAGCTTGTCACAAAAAGGGAAATTATATTTGTCCTCTAATGTGTTTTCTGTTTTTATGGTTGTTAAATCCTGCTGGCTTGTGCCAGATTGAATTTGGGTATGAAAATGAAAATATTTTAGCAGTTCACCATCAGGAATTGAGGGATAATTAGTGTCAATAGTAGAAGGCAATGCAGTTTTTCCCAAAGGCAAATTTTGTTTAACATCTAATAAATCTGCCAAAGCTATAACAACAGTTGCGCCTTCTTGTTCAGGATCAATATAAAGTAGATCATTGACGGCTTCATCAACAAAACCACCGATTAAATGGGGGCGATAATCAGTAATTGCTCCGGCTAACTCAATATTACCTAAAAGATGTCCTGTATCTAGAAAAATCCGACGGTAAGCCCTATCTTCATAACGCCATATTGAACGATAAAAAACAGCAGTAGTAATGATAGCCAGTTGGGTATTTTCTAAAGTAGGATGCCAAAAACAAGCTGCTTGTAAAGCTTGCCAAACATCATTTTCCCAATATTGCATTAGAGAATGAGTCCGACACTGATAATTGTAGAGTCCAGCAGGTAACAATGGTGTACCACGAGAAAGCAAATATACCTCAGCAGGATATAAACCCCCTGCACTAGGTGCAGATCGCAAATATACCGCGCTCCCCATAGAAGGCATTTTTGCAGTCAGTCCGTAGCTGTGAAATAGTAGTTGGGAAAGTCTTTGCCACCATTTAGCATCTGGATTATTAGCAAAAGACTCTGGTTGCTGTTGCAAATAGGGTTTTAGGTCATAATCAGAGCCAATTTTGTACTCTTTAAACGGTACTGGCTGTTTAGCCCAGTCTAACCTCTGACTTTTAGAAGCCAGTGTCTCAGGGTCGTATTTAGTACGCTCATGGTAATGTTGGGCGATTGATTGGTGTATTTCTGGCATAGTAATTTTAATATCCTCAAGGAGTGTTATTTCTTGATCTTGACATTCATCTGCCTTATTATTTCGTGCTAATGGGTACAATCCTTGAATCAGTTATCAGTTATCAGTTTCTTTAATTTTCACCATTCTCTGTTCCTGATTATCAATTATGAATTACCAAAGCATACCTGTACGTAAAAGCATAGTAATAGAGGATATGGAAATTTCTTACTTGGAATGGAACCAAGGTGAAAAACCATTGCTCTTATTACATGGTATGGCTGACAATGCCTTAGTTTGGTCTAGCTTGGGAAATTATTTAGTGGCAGATTACCATATAGTCGCACCAGATATGCGTGGTCATGGAGAGAGTAGTAAACCAGAAAGAGATTATAGTTTTGAGAGTGCGATAGCAGACCTGGAAACATTAATGGATAAACTAGGATGGACTACTGCTCATGTCGTCAGTCATTCCTGGACAGGTAAATTAGCAGCCATCTGGGCTAGACAAAATCCAGAATGCTTACAGAGTATCACCCTGGTAGATCCAATTTTCATTTGGAAAATGCCCAAATTCTTGAAATTAACATTTCCCCTCTTGTACAGCGTTTTACCTTTCCTGAAAAGTATGGGACCATTTGCCACTTATGAAGAAGCCGAACAAAAAATCAGACAACTCAGTCAATATCAAAACTGGAGTTCCATACAACAGCAAGTTTTCCAAGCTGGAATTGAACAAAAACCTGATGGAAGTTGGGGTAGCAAATTTACCATCGCTGCCCGTGACGGCATTTTTGACGCAGTTATGCAAGTACCAGGTTTTATCACCCCAGTTGATATTCCTGCCCTCTTTATACAACCAGAAAAAGGAGTAAACCGCCAAAATTGGCAAATTCAACCCTACAAAACCAACCTCAAAAACCTCACACTCAAGAAAGTTCCCGGTAATCATTGGCCATTTTTAACCGAACCAGAAGAATTTAATCAAACGGTAGCCGAATTCTTAGCAGAACAAAAATGAGATAATCTCAAATTGGTAATGGGTAATTGGTAATTTTCTATTCTCCAGTCCCTAGTCCCCAGTCCCTATTATGAGTCTTTATATTAACCCGATTTGTCCTCAACCTAAACACCCCGACCACGATGAAAACCGCTTTTGTCAAAGTTGTGGTTCTCAATTGGAATTATTAGGCCGTTATCGGGTACTGCCATTATTGAATGATAAAGCTGGGTTTAGTAAAGTCTATGAAAGATATCAACAAGACATACCGAAAATTATCAAAGTTATCAAATAAGAATTGGCCAATGATAGCAAAGCTGTCTCACTATTTCAGCAAGAAATAAATGTCCTATAACAATTACATCATCCTCGTATTCCCGAAGCAGAAGGGTATTTTCCATATCAAATCAGAGCAGGTTTAACCTTGCAATGCATGGTGATAGAAAAAATTGAAGGACCCAATTTAGAACAATGGCTAAAACAACAACAAAACCTCCCCATTTCTGAAGGACAAGCCTTAGCTTGGTTCAAACAATTAGCAGAAATTTTAGGCTTAGTTCACAACCAACAATATGTGCATCGAGATATTAAACCAGCCAATATTATGATTCGCCCAGATGGGCAATTAGTATTAATTGATTTTGGTACGACCAGAGGAATTACTATAACTTATGTAGCTAATAATGGCGCTATGATATCCATTTCATCATCTGGCTATAGTCCCAGAGAACAAATGCATGGTCAAGCCATTCCCCAATCAGATTTTTTTGTATTAGGATGCACCTTTGTATTTTTATTAACAGGATGTCAACCTGCTCAATTATATGATTCTCACCTGGATATTTTAAAATGGCGACATCTAGCAAATAATGTTTCCCCATTACTATTAGATTTTATTGAAGTTTCAAATGAAATTAATCAACGTCCTGAAAATGCTAGAAAAATATTAGATAAATTGACAGAACTGGAAAATCAACTTATAGGAAGTACCTCAGCAACAGTGAATATAGTCGGTGGTTAAACCACAGAAATCCTCCACCAAACAACCACCAATCGAACAGTTAAACCGCCACAACAACCACCTAAAATTACCATTATTCAGCCTGGTTCACCGGCTTATTAGTTTCCTTATTATTGCTGTGGACAGTAGCACTAGCAAACCGAAATACTAAATTTACAGTTCTACCTGCCGACTATGGACAAACGCCAGTTAAAAGAGGCAAAGTAGATTATTTTCCTTATGAAGTTATGAAGAAGGCAAAGATACTAAAGGGAGAGTAGCAGAATTTAATATTGCAGTGTTATCAGTAGAATATAAATGGCAATTAGGCAGCACCTATCAAATTAAATATAACGATCAAACTATTACCCTCGACTCTTTAAAATCTAACTTAGAACAAGAAGGTATACAGAGAATAATAGAAAATCCTAGTGAGATTATCTATGTGGGAACAGCTTCTTGTGAAGGTGATAAAACCGCCGAACAAAGTCGCGCTTTAGAGGGTTCCAAGCAAATTCAACTTTTAGTAAAAAAGATATTTAGTCAAACTTCTAGTGTTAAAGGTTATCGGTTATTAAATTTCGGACAATTTCAGAGAAAAGATTGTCAAGCGAGTCTAGATTCAACCGCCTATCAACGCAGTATTATTATCATTGGAGTCAAGAAACAAGCTGAGGGATTCATTTTAGATGAAGCATTAAGAGATAGATTGGAGAAAAAACCATTTGCTGATTTTAAATTAGAAGATTATTCTCTTGGTTCAGCAGATAAATTTAAAACTACACCAAGTAACTTGTAATCTCTCTCCTCCTATGCGTGAAATAAATATTATTCCCTTTATCGTCAAAAAAGCAGATATCAGCACCAAAAAACTAATCAGCCTCGCTCCCGAAAATTGGGTAAAATGGGTGACATAAATTCCCGACATTCTCACCGGAGAAATTCTCAATTTAGAATTTCAATAGATCAGCCGGGAAAGCAAGGCAATGTATTAGTTAAAGCCACCAGCCCGAAGTACGGCGAATTTCTCGTACTCAACGAGCTACAATTACGATATAAACCAGAAATGCCCAAACGAATGCGGGCTTATGCGGCATTAGCAGAAGAAAAATATTATCTTCCCATAAAGGAAAGGCTGTTAGGGATTGAGTTGGCTTTAGAGGTTAGATTTGGTGCTGAAGGTTTAGAACTGATACCGGAAATATCACAAATTTCTGATTTAGAACTTTTAAAAAATATTCAGAAAGGAGTTTTAACTGTAAATACTCTCAATGAATTGCAGAAATTGATGCAAAATATGAACTCCACTCAAAATGATATTAATCAAGATTAATGAACCAGCTTAAATAAATCTTTGAATTGCTCATGCTCCCATTCCCGAATACCGCTTTAATCCTGCACGCCATAATAAACGATTAGCACCTATAAATATCAGCAACCAACCTAAAATTGATAAAAATCCCCTCGTTAAATCTACTGGTAGACCTACCAAAATACTGGCAGGGAAATTAATTAAATAGGGGAATGGTGTAAACATTACTAAGTTTCGCACCGCTTCTGGAAAGACTTTTAAAGGTGCAATCATGCCCGATAAAAACAGAAAAAACAAAAACCAAACATTTTCTAAAGCTGTTGCTCTTTCTGTCCAAAATGCTAACATTGCCAGCGTGTACTGAATTAAAAAACGTAAAGCAAAAGCCAGCACTACAGACAAGGTAAAAAACACTAAATTTACTAAATTAGGCACCCAAAAAGCTTGGGGATATAATAGAAAAAATAATCCTATTAATAGAAATACAAAAGGCATCCTGGCAAATCTTTCAGAAATATGGTTGGACAGATGGTGAAATACTGGGTCTATAGGTTGTAATAGTCGGAGTGATAGTTTACCTTGTACTACTTCTTTTTCAAATTCATAAATTACCCAAACAACGGTAAGTTGTCTAACCAGAAAAACAGCAAAAAAATAACGTGCAAAATCCACTGCTGTTAACTCAAAATTTCCTCCTTCTGCGGCTTTTATCCAGACACCCATGAGAATAATTGGTAAAGAACCAGACAAAACCCATAATATTAGTTCTGATCGATATTCCAGCATATAGCTATAATATACTGTTAGTAGAGTCAGGGCTTTGTTGAAAAAAATTTTCATATTTTTTATTTTGCTATTGTTTTTTAAACAACACCAGATTTAAAAACTCTGCCAATTACTTCTTCTACTGGTGGTTCAGTTACTGTTAAATCAATCACGTCTAAATCAGCTAAAATTTGTGATACTGTGTGAGTGAGTGCTTCTCTCTGGACTATAAACCGCACTGCTCGTCCTTCTAAAAGTTGAATATCACCATAGGACATTAATTGTTCTGCTGGTAATGCTTGAGATAATTCAACATAAATTTCTCGGTAAGGTGCGAAGTTTTCTAATAGTCCATCTAATCTCCCATCATACATTAGCTTTCCTTGGAAAATTAATATCACTCGTTGACATAAAGCTGTGATATCTGCCATATAATGGCTTGTTAATAATACTGTTGCTTGATAAAGTTGATTGTATTCTCGTAAAAAGTCACGAACTCCAACTTGAGCATTTACGTCTAGTCCTAAAGTTGGTTCATCTAAAAATAAAACTTGGGGATGGTGTAAAAGTGCTGCTAACAGTTCAGCTTTCATTCTTTCACCTAATGAAAGTTTTCTGACTGGTTGGGTTAGTTTACTTTCTAGAGATAGCATTTCTGTTAATTCACCAACTCGCCGATGAAGTTCTTTATCAGAAATGTTGTAAACGGCAGCGTTAATTTTTAAGGAATCTATTGCTGGTAAGTCCCAAATTAATTGCTGTTTCTGCCCCATAATTAGGGTGATTTTTTGTAAGAATGCTTCTTGACGACGAAAGGGATTATATCCAGCAACTTTGACTATGCCACTGGAAGGATGAATTAACCCTGTGAGCATTTTTAAAGTAGTAGTTTTTCCAGCACCATTGGGTCCTAAAAAACCGACTACTTCACCAGGTTCAATATTAAAAGAGACATCCTGAACAGCATTAATATTGCGATATATACGGCGAAAAAAGTGTGTGAGAGTCCCACGAAGACCAGGTTCTTTAATTGCTACTGGATAGTATTTACTCAGGTTTGCTGCTACGATGATTGACATACTATTTCACCTTAAACGCCCTGAGCGTAAAATACTAATTATTAACCATAAGCCTAACAAACTAGCAGCAGCAAAGAGGACACTGCTAACATAAGATAATTGTGATGTTGTAGCTCGATTAGAAATAATCGCTGCTCCCATTATCAATGAACCTACTAAGATGCTAAAAGCAAGCCTGTTAGCTGCATCATCCATTGTAAGGCGTACACCGTCTAAACCCCTTAGTGATAGATTCCATTGTAAGGTTTCTGAGGTTACACGGTCTAATAATAGTTCAATTTGGCGGGGAGATTGTAAGGATAGATTTTTGATATCTAGGGCGGTACGCAGGAGGGAACGAACAGGATTATCTCCTAATAACTGACGAGTAAATAAGTCGGTCATTAGTGGTTTAATTTCATCAAATAAATTAACTTCTGGGTTAAAAGTACGCGCTACTCCTTCTAAGTTTGCTAAAGTTTTGGCATATAAACCCATATTGCTGGGTAAGCCAATTTTATTATTGCGGGCAATTTGTAAAATTTCATAGATTATTTGACTGAAATTTATCTCGGTCAGGCTGACATTATAATATTTTCGCAGCATTCGGCCATAATCATTTTCTAAGCGAGATAAAATTACTGGTTGAGCAGAATCTGAGAGTTGTAAGGTTAATTGAGCGCATCTTTGAGCATCTAAATCAACAATGGCTAACAACATTTCGGTGAGAATTTGCTGGGTACGGGGATCAAGTCTGCCTATCATGCCACAATCTAAAAGAGCAACACGCTCATCTATGAGATAAAATAAGTTGCCGGGATGGGGATCAGCATGAAAGAAGCCATCAATATATAGTTGCTGAAAAAATACTCTAAATAGTAAGGTAGTTATTTCTTTGCGTTTAGCGATCGCATTTTGACCATTTTTGCTACTCAATTCTGCTGTTAACAGCGGAACACCATCCAACCATTCCATTACCAGTAATTTTTCTGTAGTCAGATGCCAGTAAATTTCCGCAACTACGATTCGTGTGGGATCATACCAACGACTCTGGGATAAATTGCGTCGTAGTTGGTCTGTATATCCAGCTTCTCTTGTAAAATCCAATTCTGCTTCTAAAGCTTTAGTAAATTCCTCAGCAATAGCTTTTATATCATAAGTTTGTCCAAAATCAGTCCGCGCCACTAAATCCGCGATACCTTGAATTAAGGCGATATCCTGGGCAATAGTAATATCGATCCCTGGTCTTTGTACCTTGAGAGCTACTTCCCGTCCATCTGCTAGAGTAGCGCGATGTGTTTGGGCAATTGATCCCGCAGCTAGAGGGAAATGATTAACTATCCGAAAAGTTTCTTCCAGTGGGCGTTTTAGCTCTTTGCGGATCACCACTTCTACTTCTGACCACAGAACAGGTGGTACTTCATCTTGTAGAGTTGACAGTTCTTCAATATAAGCAGCACTTAATAAATCTGGACGGGTGGAAAGTAGCTGGCCAAGTTTGACATATACCGGACCCAAATCCACTAAAATATTTTTTAATACGGCTGGTGTAGGTAGTTGGGGTTCATCCGTTTTAGCACCAGTAAGTAGCCTTCGCATATAGTCCCAGCCATTGCGGAGGACTACTTCAATAATTTCTCGTTGTCTGGGTACAGTTTGGGTTAAGAACATTTTCGAGGGACAGATGAATTCAGGATTAAAAATTAAAAATTACGGTAAAAAATTGATTCTTGGTTCATCACCGAGTCTTTTTGATTAAGAAATATATCTTTAGTTAAAAAATATTAAATTTAATAGCGATCCTCTTGACTACAGGCTCAAAATTGTTGATTAACCTAAATGTCACAGAATACAATAGACAATCTAGTTATAATTGATAACAAAACTTTTGAGCCTCTACCAAGGGTTCTAAACTTTTACAGTAGGTGAGTAAATCGGGGATCACTTTCCAGGGTTTTGAGGATCTGCTTAATTTCCTGAGTACGTTCCTTTTTAACTATCAGGGTAACATTGCGATCGCGCACAATCACCACATCCTCTAGCCCAATAGTGACAACTACATCATCGGGATTGGAAGCATAAACAATCACCCCTTGGGTATCTAGGCCTACATGGGTAGCTAATTCAACATTAGGATTATGTTCTTGTTTAAGTAAGCGTTCGATCGCATTCCAATCGCCTAGATCATCCCAACCAAATTCCACTGGTAAAACGTATGCTAGACTTGTCTTTTCCATCAACGCATAATCTATACTTTTTTTAGGCAACTGGGGATAAATATCAGGTCCATGTTGTTCTAAAGGTTCGATAATTTCAGAGGCATGGGTACGCAGTTCCTCCAGAACCACCCCAGCGCGAAAAACGAACATACCACTATTCCAGCTAAAACATCCTGTATGTAAAAAAGTCTCTGCTGTTTCACGGTCGGGCTTTTCAGTAAAGCGGTTAACGTGATAAGCTGGCAACTCATTAAAGCAACCAATCTTTTCACCTTGTTCAAGGTAACCGTAACCAGTTGATGGGAAAACAGGCTTGATCCCCAAAGTGACAATCGCTGCTGTGCTAGTTGCTAACTGAGTAGCCGCACTTAAGGTATGTGCAAACACATCTTGATCGGCAATCCAGTGATCAGCAGGGAAAAAGCCAATAACAGCGTCTTCTCCATAACGCTTTTTAATTTCCAAACTTGCCCAAGCAACAGCTGCTGCGGTGTCTCTTCCCTCTAATTCGATCAGCAAATTTTGAGATGGCAGATCGGGTAATTGTTCTTTTACTCCTTGAGCTATTTGACTAGAAGTGATGACCCACAGGTTATCCCAACCGCCAGCGAATGTTAACAGTCGATCAGCGGTACCTTGGAGTAGGCTTCTAGAACTGCCATCAAGACTTAAAAATTGCTTGGGTCTATCTCGGCGACTCATAGGCCAAAAACGCTCACCTTTGCCGCCAGCAAGAATTACAGGGATCAATGAACTACTCATCTTGTCCTATACATCTACTTCAGAACAATACAAGTGTACATTCGTTCAATTTTGGATTCGAGATTTTAGATTTGGTATTGTGTGCGAATATATTGAATTTATGACTTAGTTCTCAGTAGGAAATTGCAATAGCCCAAAAAAAATCTAAAAATCTGGCAAGATTTGCAGCTTGCACTAACATACCTTTAGGGAGTGGTTGAGTGGGGAGAGAATTGTGATAAAACAATTTCAACGAACGGATAATCAGGTCATACCTCAGCAAGTACCAGCCTCAGATCACGAGGGAAGACCACAACAATTTCAACGAACGGATAATCAGGTCATACCAACCCCAACACCAGGATCAGGGGAAGCGGTTAAACCAAAACACCCAACAAATAATTCCCTAAACGTCGTTGAGTCCGTGGGTGCTATCCCCAATGAACTCTATGAACGCTTAGGTTTGACAATGCCTCGCTGGCTATTGTGGATCTTAACCTTTGTCGTCGGCATCATTTTATCTGGATTACTAGTATCAGCTTTGGCTTTGTGGACTCCGCTATGGAGTAATTTAGATCAAGCTAAGGATGATGATTTTGGATCTACCATCAAAGACCAGGTAAAAATACCAGGGGATTTATGGAATAAACTTTCTCAGTACCGACTATCAAAACCCATGAATATTTTAGTCATGGGAATTGAACCAGTTAAAGGCACTGTTGACGGTTCTCCAGAAAGCTTTGCTGGTAGCAGTGATACCATGTTGCTGATTCGACTAGATCCCAGCAATAAATCTATTCGCGTGCTTTCAATTCCCAGAGGGACAATGATTTCCCTCCCAGAACAGGGATTAACCAAGGTATCGGAAGCTAACGCCAAAGGTGGGCCAGTATTGGCTGCACGGGTAGTCAGTCGTACCTTAAGCAATGCCCCTATAGATCGGTATATTCGCATTTCTACCAGCGGCTTGCGGCAATTAGTAGATCAATTAGGTGGGGTAGATGTATTTGTACCCCAACCGATGAATTATCAAGATAACGCTCGTGGTTTGTCGATGAATCTAGTCAGCGGCTGGCAAACACTCAAAGGTGAACAAGCAGAATTATTTGCCCGTTTCCGGGAATCGAGTGTAGGTGATATACCCAGAGTACAGCGACAGCAAGCACTAATAACAGCTTTAGTTCAACGTTTAAATAGTCCCACAGTTTTACCCAGGCTGCCTCAAATTACTCGCATTATGCGAAAGTATTTTGACACCAACCTGAAAATGGAAGAAATGATGGCATTGGCAAATTTTTCCGTAAATGTAGAACGGGATAATTTCCAAATGACGATGCTACCTGGTACATTTAGTAAATTCAGTAAAGACCCAGATAGTTATTGGTTGAATCTCACTGGACAACAAAGCTTATTGAATGATTATGTTGGGGTAGATGTACCTGGTTTAAAATCAGATTTACGACCTGTATCTCGTCTCAGAATTTCGATTCAAAACGCTTCCAATCAACCTCAGTTAATGGAAAAAGTTATTACCTATCTCAAAGGCAAAGGTTTTACAAATATTTTCACAGTTCCTGATTGGCCTGATACCCAGCGTCAAACACAGATAATTGTCCAGAAAGGAAACCCACAACCAGGAGTGGAACTGCAAGGAGTTTTAGGCTTGGGTCAAATTGAAGTTTCTGCAAATGGAGATTTAGGTTCTGACCTGACAATTCGCATTGGTAAAGATTGGAAATAGTCATTGGTCATTAGTCATTAGTTTAAACATTAACAAATGACCAATGACTACCTATAAATTTATGAAAAAAATTTTGTCCAGATTTTTAAGTTTAGTGTTCATTTTGATATTAGCTTGGTTGTGGATAATTATTAATCCTAAACCTGCTTTTTCTCAAATTAACACCATTAACTATAACAACGCTTCTTTAGAACATCGTGACTTTTCCTATCTTGATTTAACAGGAGTTAATTTTGTAGCCGCAGAAATGCGCGGGGCAAATTTTCAAGGTGCGAATTTAACGAACACTATTTTAACTAAAGGTGTGTTACTCAAGGCAAATTTAAAAGATGCTAATTTAACAGGTGCTTTAGTTGATCGCGTGACGCTAGACGGTGCTAATATGAAGAATGCTATTTTTACAGAAGCCACTTTGACCCGTAGCCGTTTTTATAATGTGGATATCACTGGTGCTGATTTTACGGACGCTTTAATTGACCGTTATCAGGTGTCGCTATTGTGTGAAAGGGCTGATGGTGTTAATCCTGTAACTGGTGTTTCTACACGGGATAGTTTGGGGTGTCGCTAACTAAGGACACGGGGTAGTTTTAACATCTAATAGCGGTACAATAGTTAAATGCTGTACATTCTGATTAATGCCATTCCCACGAATAATTATTTCTGCACGTGACTTAATGATTTTTTTAATTGCTGGACAGCTAAGAACAGGTTGAAGTTTGGCTAATACAGATAAAAATTCTGTGTTTAATTGATCCAATGATGGCCTGATGCTTTGGTTTAAATTCGGTACATCTTTGAAAGATTTAATCCCTTGCTGCTGCCACTGTTGAAAATCTGCTGTTTGAATTAACTTGCTGGCTGTAATTTGCGCTTGAAAAAAGTTAGTTAAAGTATCGGCTTCTAGACCATATTTAGTTGCTTGTTGACTCAATTTGGTGACTAATTCTTGTTCTCGTCGTTTATCTTCTATAGCCTGTTTTTTATTCCACTTCCAGCGAGCAACATCATGGGCAATCAGCAATCGCTGGTTTATTAATCTGAGCAACTTTTCTAACCGTAGCTGTTGTTCGACTTGAGAAACATCATGGATACCTGCTAATTCGCTACCCCAAGCTGGGAATAGAACAAAATGCTGACCAGCGAATAATAACCCAACTAGAACTATATTTATAGGCAATATTGAAAATTTTCTGCGATAATTTACATTCATTGAATCACCTTCTTTCATAAGATTTTCTACTTTCTGCCTTATCATCTGTTGGGTATTATTCGTGACACAAGAAGAAGAAAAACCATCTCATTCTTTCGCCGGTATTGCTGGTATTGTTGCCGCAGCAACGTTACTTAGTAAAGTATTTGGTTTAATTAGACAACAAGCGATCGCAGCTGCTTTTGGTGTTGGTGCTGCTGCTACTGCATATAGTTATGCCTACATTATCCCTGGTTTTCTGTTAATTTTATTAGGTGGTGTCAATGGTCCCCTACACAGTGCTATTGTTAGTGTTTTAGCCAAGCGTAAGAGGGAGGAAGCTGCACCCTTAGTGGAAACTGTCACAACTCTAGTCAGTGGTTTGCTGTTGGTGGTGACAGTCGCTCAGATTTTTTTGGCAGAACCAATTATTGATATAGTTGGTTATGGTTTAGAGCGTACCACGAGAGCGATCGCCATTCGTCAACTGCAAATAATGGCTCCCATGGCCTTATTCTCCGGTTTAATCGGCATTGCTTTCGGCACTCTCAACGCAGCAAATCAATATTGGCTACTTTCAATTAGTCCTTTATTATCCAGCACTACCGTAATTGCAGGTATTGGGATTTTAGCTTTGCAATATGGCAAAGATATTATCAACCCAGAATACGCTTTAATCGGTGGCATGATATTAGCTTGGGGAACTTTAGCTGGTGCAATTCTGCAATGGGGAGTACAATTAATTGTACAGTGGCGGTTAGGTTTAGGTTCATTAAAACTGAAATTTGATTTTCAATCTCCTGCTGTTCAAGAAGTAATTAAAATCATGACTCCGGCAACAGTTTCTTCCGGAATGATGCCGATTAATGTGGCTACAGATTTATATTTTGCTAGTCCAATTAAAGGTGCAGCAGCAGGTTTTAACTATGCTAATTTATTAGTACAAACTCCGTTAGGAATTATTTCTAATATTATTTTACTGCCTTTATTACCTATATTTGCCAAACTAGCAGAGCCAGAAAACTGGCCTGATTTAAAATTACGTATTCGTCAAGGACTTTTATTAACTTCTGTTACTATGCTACCTTTGGGGGCATTCATGATAGCTTTATCTGAGCCTATTGTGCAGTTAATTTATCAACGTGGTGCATTTAAACAAGAAGCTACTGAGCTAGTTTCTTCTTTATTAATTGCTTATGGAATTGGGATGTTTGTCTATTTATGTCGTGATGTTTTGGTAAGGGTATTTTATGCTTTAGGTGATGGACAAACACCTTTTAGAATTAGCACTTTTAATATTTTACTCAATGCTGGGTTAGATTTTATTTTAGTTAAACCCTTTGGTGCGCCTGGTTTGGTGTTAGCTACAGTTAGTGTAAATTGCAGTTCAATCTTAATGTTGTTGTGGTTGTTAAATCGGAAATTGAACGGTTTACCTTTGTGGGAATGGAGTTTACCAATTCTGGGTTTAACTGCTGGTAGTGTGGTGGCTGGAGTGGCTAGTTATGGGACTTTGGTTGCTTGTGAGCAGCTTTTCGGGAATAAGGGTTTAGTAATTTTAATAGTTGATTTGTGTCTTTCTGGTGCGGTGGGAATTTTTGTATTTGCGGTTATTGCGGGGATGATGAGAATACCAGAGGTTAATAGTTTTGTGGTGAAGATGCGGCAGAAGTTTTTGAAGAGGTAGATTGTCTAAAAGCAAAAGTCGGTTTTAACCGACTAACAAAAAATCTCTCTTCTTCCTCTTTGCGTCTTTGCATGAAACACACCCTAAAAATCCTCATCATCAATAAAAAAATCCGCTTCCTCATCAACTCTAGATTTCAACTCACCCAAACCCCAAAGAGGCTGCAAAATTGCCATACCAAGCAAACCTCCAGCCACAACAAATGCCAACACCAACCCAAAAGGGATTTGTATTGATTGCAACCCCAAAAACCGTAAAGATACAGGTGTAGCATTCTGTACTGAAATCAGCGCGATCACCATCACCCAAACAGCTATAATTACCGCTATCACTAAATGCACAAAACTTTTCATAATTTATATATAAAAATTTAGGAGTCAGGAGTCAGGAGTCAGGATCAATAATTTTTAATTCTTAATTCTTTCCCTTCTTCACTGTCACCTGTCACCTATTATGCTTATGCTAACTTAGCAATTTCAGCTTCCATGGTCGCTGCAATCTGGCTAAGTTTTTCCGGTGAATTAGTTTCCATGTACACCCTCACCAAAGGTTCTGTACCAGAAGGACGCAGCAACACCCAACTACCCTCTTCCAAATAGAGCTTAATGCCATCCTTACGTCCCACTTCCTTCACCTTAATTCCTGCTACTTCGGAAGCAGGATTTTTAGTGTAGGAATCAATCACAGCATTTTTGTGAGACTCAGTAAGGTGTAAATCCAAGCGGTTGTTATACAAAGGACCATCAGCTTCTGCGATCACTTCCTGCACCAACTGACTCAAAGGCTTACCTTCATAAGCGATCGCCTCAGCCACCAGCATATCGGCTAGAACACCATCCTTTTCAGGAATATGGCCAATAATACTTAAACCACCAGATTCCTCACCACCAATCAAAACAGCGGTTTCCCGCATTTTTTCACCAATGTATTTAAAACCAACAGCAGTTTCATAAATTTGCAAACCATATTTAGCCGCAAAATTATCTAACAAATGAGTAGTCGCCACCGTGCGAACAATTGCGCCAGTTTTACCCTTGTTTTTTATTAAATGCCGTGCTAAAACTAACAGCACTGTATTGGGAGTAAGAACATTACCTTGTTCATCAACAATACCAAAGCGATCACTATCGCCATCAGTTGCCAAACCCAAATCAGCCTTATCAGTCTTAACAGCTTCCACCAACTCAACTAACTGTTCCCCTTTAGGTTCAGGCATACCACCGCCAAAAAGTACATCCCTCCAAATATGGAAACTTTCTAACTGAGTACCGCAATGTTCCAACACCTCATCTAAATAGCCACGAGAGGTAGAATAGAGAGCATCGTACTTAACCTTTAAATTCGCACTTTTAATTTTTTCCACATCCAGCAAGGTGTAGATGAAATGCAAATAATCTGGCTTAGGATCAAAAATAGAAATAGTACCTGATGGGTTACTTCCGGGCAACTCATCGGATGCAGTTTCTATATTTGCCACAATAGTATCAGTAATTTCTGGAGTAGCAGGCCCAGCATAGTCTGGAATATATTTAATCCCACAATAGGGTGCAGGATTATGACTAGCAGTAAACATCAACACCCCTGCGGAATTGAGGTGACGCGCATTGTAGGCAATTACTGGTGTGGGACAATCTCGATCAGTAATTTTCACATTCCAACCCAAATCTGCCAGCACTGCGGCAGATGTACGGGCAAACTCGTCAGCTAAAAACCGTGTATCGTAGGCTATTAAAACTGGTCTGTCCTTGCTATAGGCAGTTTCCAGATAGCTAGCTATTGCCCTGGTTACTTTCCGCACATTGGGAAAAGTAAAATCATCTGCAATAATACCTCGCCATCCATCAGTACCAAATTTTATCTTACCTGAATTGCTAGGATTACTCATTTTGCCACTCTCTCCCGTGCATCATCATTACTATTAGGAAGCATCCTGCAAAGCCTGTGGAACAGCCACTGTGCCGCAAGTATCCCCAAGGTAATTTCTCTCACTCTACCTGAGCAATGTCAACCCCCGATAGACCCTTTGCCAGTTACCACCTTTGGTCTTTAGTTGCCCCCGCTAGAGGGCAAGAACATTGGCATTGCCAAATGAGAAGAGGATTTATTAAAGCTAGACAACATGAACCAGAAGTTAAAGCTTTATTAGCAAAAGCTACTCCACCTCAACACATTGGCATACTTGCCCAAAAAGGTGTGTATGAGTTTCATCATCATCTACATTGGTTAACTCAGTCCGATGGTGTGGAAAAAGTGGCCCAGTTACTTAAACTAAGTAATTTTACTATTCAAGTCAAACAACGGGTACTACAAATTTTACAAAAATATCAAAAATCACCTTTACTATTGGGTAAACGGATAATCCAATTAACGTCTGGTGATGAAGGATTTCCCAAACCAATTGTCATTGAACAAGCTAATTATTGCTTTCGTTTATATGCGGCTATGGATTGTGTATTTATCGAGTCCGATAGCACTTTACATATTTTAGATTTTAAAACGGGTAAATCTGCTTTTGATAAACGACAAGCATTAGTTTATTTATTAGCAGCCCGTTATCTTTATCCGGGAAAACTTGCTGTAGCGTCATTCTATAATTTAGAAATTTGTCAAAAGTCTGAATTAATTACTATTAATAATAACGAGTTAGCATCTCTAGAATCTGAGTTGGCTAATATAGCTTACAAGCACCAACTAGATTTACAAAAATATCAAGCGACAAGCAGTAATTTTAGCAAAATCTTTCCCCCTAATCCTGGACATCACTGCCATTTCTGTCCATTTAATTCAATCTGTGAATTCTCTCATCTTCAGTTCGATAAATCCCACTCCATGCCAATTACTAAAAATCGTTCTTAATTCGCTAAACTTAGTCTCAACTTTCAACAGAATTGCTTAAAGAATGATAAATCAATATCGCCAAAATGAATACTCATAGCAATATTTAATTGTTCTAATGTTCCCACTAACCAATCAATACCATCCGTAGTAGCGGTTTCATAGTGGTTAAATAAAATTGCAAATCTTTTTTCTAAATATGGTTTAACTTTACGACAAATTAACACAACTTTCAGCAACAAACCAATGGTTGGTAAAGAACCTTGATTACTAATCAAATCTAGAAAAGTTGAATGTTGTGGTGATGCTTGGCTTTTGACAACTAGAAAGTTTAATAACTGACAACAAGTTCTCACAAGTAAGAAATCTTTAGGTATTAAATCATTAGCATCCGGTAATGTATTTTGTAAATGATTATATAGACGTTGATTAAATAGGCATTTGCCATATTGTCCATCAACCGAGGATATTAGATAATCATATAAATCATCCTTAAAATCATGAAATTTGGTAGTTTGACTACTATATTTTAAGAACTGCTGCGCTTTTTCTTGATAAGTAGAGTTACCTTCACTTTTACCAATAAAGTGCTTCAAGGTACTGTAGAGATCGTGATCGCTCAATAATGTAGGATTATTCACAGGTTGTAAAATCCGATGCGCCTCAAACGCTGAATATTTATGAGAAATATGCACACTCCTGACTTTATAAGTTACGTAGCGCGACAGATCAATTTCAAATTTTTTTTGCACCTGTACCTGAAAACTTCTGACGGTTTCTTGTTGTTCAAAAGTAGAATCTTCACTAATTAAACAATGCTCATATAAATAAGGATAGCGACTGATTAAATTTACCAAGGGCTGCTTATAGGTGCGTCCATTCAACTTATGAGTGGGACTCACTAATTGAATAAATCGCCGCAAGATTATATACTGATCACTCTCAGCAAAAATACGCAATAGTTCCCGCAAGCGCCTAATTTCTCGCAGACGGAAAGAATTTCCTGGCAATCTGCTAAGTGGTGTATCAAATAATTTAATTAAATCAATAATTGCGTAATGCAACTGGGGTTGTATATACCAACGGTTAATTAAAATATGGCAACAACGGTTGAGGAAAAATTTAAAATCCTCAGTTGCTGTCTTAGAAGCGGTAATTTTGTCTAAAATTGGGATAATTTCCGGCTCAGGATAATTCGCACGTTCAATAAATAGAGCGCGAAACCTCTCAATCATTTGGTCTGGAGATTCCATCTGTACCAAATGAAGTAAATGATGATATATTAACTGTTCTTCTTGATAAGAGTCATGATAATTATGTAGGTGTTCTCCTCTACGACCATGCACTTTTGCTGATGGTGTTTGTTCTACAGTTTTTTCAGATTCAGAACTTGTCCAATTTTTCACCGTTGATTACCGTTTAGAAACTGGCATAATATAAGTCGTTTTTTGTACACAATTATAGGCTTGTCGACCGATTTTCTAGGGTTTCAACAATACTTAACTGAATTATATTCTCCATAAATATATGGAAGAATCTCTTATCAAGATCTTACAGGTTAAGCCGAGAAATTACTTAGAAATTACTTATTTTTTCGTTAAAGTGAACATAAATCTTTGCTGCCTCAATTTAAATTTTTGATTAAGGGAGGTAGGGAACTTGCACCAAGAGAGGAATTTGGAACAAATTCAGCAATGCTTCACCTAATACCCCATTACCAGCTACAAGTTCCCAATTCTAAATTTCCAAATTAAAAAGGTGGTAATTCTTTAAGAATTATAAACCGAATATGATTAATGGCCAATTCGCCAATGGATATGTCTTCTTTTGTTAACCGATCACCATTACTGGTTAAAGTTTCAAAAGTGACTCCTCTTCCAATTTCAACGTGATACCAACATAATCCCATAAAAAAGCGTGTGGGATAGTGACCAGTATCACCTATATCATCAGGATTTGATTCCATTGGCACCCAACCAAAATTGGGGATATAGAACTCTAGCCAAACATGATTAAAATCGGGTTGCAGCGGAACTCCCTGTTGTTCACCATAGGGGGGGCATTTATACCTACCTACAGTTCGACAAGGAATGCCATTCAAACGGCACAAAGCCAATAATACTCCTACATATTCGCCACATGAACCCACTCCCCGTTCTAAAACAATATCTGGCGTATCTATATAGGGTTTAATACCATAAGACAACTCATCATAAACATAGTTGCGGATACTGTACATTTTTCGCAACATATTTGTTTCCGAACCGACCGCTTCACGGGCTGCACGATTGACAATGGCAGTATTCATTGCCAAATCATCATCATCTACTAAATAGCGGCTTTGTAGTTCTGGTGTCAGTTCAGGTAGAATTTCTACATCTTTAGGAGTGATGCGATACTTAATCCCACGGACTTCCAAAAGTACTTTCCAGCCAAATATATGACGTTCTCCGGGAGTGAGAGAATCAAACTTAAATACGGCTACCCGTTGTCCATCAATAATTTCTTCTGTGAAGGGTAAACCAATGGGTTCAACTTGTTTGACCTTTTGGCGTTCTGTTTCTGATGGTAGCGCGATACGCCATTCTACATTAGGTAAATAAACCTCCTCCAAGGGAGAAATTTCCTCTACATAGGACATCTCTAGCAGATAACCATTAGATAGGGCGTAGCGTTTATCTGGCTCGTAATGATAATACAGGGGATGAATAAAAGTGATATCTCGGTATGTTAGCTCATGACTAGGGTTAGCATTGGGGTTATCACGGATATAAGGCTCTTCTGTGGAGTAGGAAACATAAAGAATATCCTTACCTGTTGCATCTTGGCTATGAATAGCGATACCTGTAGGAGAAGCAAAAGGTGTAAGAACACTAAAACGAAATTCTCCAGTTGCCCGATCCATAGAATAAACTGTTTGTTCACTGCGATCGCAAACCCACAAAGTTTCCTGACTAACAGCTAAATTTTCTATACCAACACCAGGAGTATAAAATCTAGTAATTTCTTTGCGTGTATCGCGGTCAAAAACGATAATAGAGGCTAGTCTTTGGCAGCTAACATAAATCGTCGATTCCCAAACACCAACACCATCAGCAGCATAAGGCAAAGTAACAAAATGCTCCAGACCTAAGGAGGTAAAGTTACACAAATAAATGCTATTACCACGACTGATCCACAGTGTATCTTCCCACACTGCTAAACCAGTAACGTCCTGAAATTCCTTGACTTGGTGAGGATTGAGAATTTTACTGTTATCAGAGATGGGGTCAATCTCCAACAGATGACCTTTAATCGTGTCGATAGCAATAAGTCTATCTTTGATGAAAGCAATACCATAAATCGTAGCAGCAGTAAGAGGTCGGATTGTTTTTTGCCCAAACATCTGGCTAACAGTCAAACTATGGAGTGCAGAACTCATATTACTTTATTGGTTATTGGTCATTGGGGACTGGAGACTGGGGACTGGGAAAAGGCAAGAGGCAGTGAACAGCGATAACTGATAACTGACCCAGTCCCCAATGTAACTTTGGCTAATGGAATTCCAGGCATTACTCAATTATGATCAAATTTTGTAACCATTTCCTGTAACCTACACGATGTCTGCTCATTCTTTACCTGAAGGTGCCGCAGTTTGGCATAGTTTAGAAGTTGATAAAGCTTTAGAACTGCTTGATAGCAATGCAGACAGCGGCTTAACACCCCAAGAAGTTGAACAACGTTTACAAAAATACGGACTCAATGAACTAGAAGAACAGGGCGGCCGTAGCCCTTGGGAGATTTTGCTAGATCAGTTCACTAACATTATGTTATTGATGCTGATCGGTGTCGCCCTAATTTCTGCTTTCTTAGATTTTATGGCTTGGCAACAAGGCACCTTAAAACCTGGTGAAGTGCCATTTAAAGACACAATTGCCATAATTGCAATTGTGTCTTTAAATGGCATTCTGGGTTATGTGCAGGAAAGCCGTGCGGAAAAAGCCCTAGCAGCACTCAAAAAACTATCCTCTCCCTTAGTCCGCATTATCCGTGATGGTAAACTGGCGGATGTGGCAGGTAAGGAACTAGTACCAGGAGATGTGATGCTGCTGGAAGCTGGTGTGCAATTAGCTGCGGATGGACGCTTAATAGAACAGTCTAATTTGCAAGTGCGGGAGTCCGCACTTACAGGTGAAGCTGAAGCTGTAAATAAGCAGGCAATACTCACATTGCCAGAAGATACGGCATTAGGTGATCGCATTAATTTAGTTTTTCAAGGAACAGAAGTAGTCCAAGGACGGGCTAAGGTTCTTGTTACAAATACTGGCATGACAACGGAATTGGGCAAAATTGCCACGATGTTGCAGTCGGTAGAAAGTGAACCTACACCCCTCCAACAGCGCATGACTCAACTGGGTAATGTGTTGGTGACAGGTTCTTTGGTGCTAGTGGCGATTGTGGTAGTCGGTGGTATTATCCAAGCCAGGGGTTTTAGCAATTTACAAGAACTTTTAGAAGTTTCTCTGAGTATGGCGGTGGCTGTAGTTCCTGAAGGTTTACCAGCTGTAATTACTGTTACTCTAGCACTGGGAACCCAGCGGATGGTGCGCCACAATGCCTTGATTCGTAAACTTCCTGCAGTGGAAACTCTCGGTTCTGTAACTACGATCTGTTCTGATAAAACCGGGACTCTCACTCAAAATAAAATGGTGGTGCAGTTAGTCTACACTAATCAGAAAAATTTCCGAGTCACAGGAGAAGGTTATGCTCCTGTTGGGGATTTTCAGTTAAATGGCCAAAAAGTTGACCCAGATGAAAATCCAGAAATATCGGCTTTGTTAGTTGCTTGTGCTGTGTGTAATGACTCTGTGCTGCAAAAAGAAGCCGGAGAATGGGCAATTTTAGGCGACCCGACCGAAGGCGCCTTAATGACCTTGGGGGGTAAAGCTGGGATTGAAAAAGATCAATGGCATAGTAAATTACCCCGTGTGTCTGAGTTCCCCTTTTCCTCAGAACGGAAACGCATGAGTGTAATCTGTCAAGTGGAGGAAGTTGTTACAGTTGATCCAGCAATGAGTGGGGTTGACCCAGTAATAGCAGGGTTTCTAGAATCTGAACGATATTTAATGTTTACCAAAGGTTCACCAGAATTAACTTTGGCACGTTGTAATCGGATATATCTAGGAGATCGCTCCATCCCCATCGACGAAGAACAACGCACTCAAATTTCGGTAGCCAATGATTACATGGCGAGTCAAGGTTTACGGGTGTTGGGTTTTGCCTATAAACCTCTCACAGATGTACCGACCGAAGCTTCTGAGGATGTTTCTGAACAAGATTTGGTATGGTTGGGCTTAGTGGGAATGCTGGATGCACCACGCCCAGAAGTGAGGGATGCTGTAAAAGAATGTCGTCAGGCAGGTATTCGTCCGGTGATGATTACTGGCGATCATCAATTAACGGCACGGGCGATCGCTGTAGACTTGGGTATAGCTGATGCATATGCCAGAGTCCTCACCGGGCAAGAATTGCAACGCATGAGTGACACCGAACTGGAGGAACAAGTTGATTTAGTTAGTATTTACGCCAGAGTATCTCCAGAACACAAACTCAGAATTGTTCAAGCTCTACAACGTCGCGGGAGATTTGTCGCCATGACAGGGGATGGTGTGAATGATGCACCAGCCTTGAAGCAAGCTGATATCGGCATTGCTATGGGTATCACTGGTACAGATGTGAGTAAAGAAGCCAGCGACATGGTGCTGTTAGATGATAACTTTGCCACCATTGTCACCGCTACTAAAGAAGGTAGAGTTGTTTATACCAATATTCGACGCTTTATCAAATACATCTTGGGAAGTAATATTGGTGAAGTTCTCACCATCGCTGCTGCACCAATTTTGGGATTGGGAAGTGTTCCCCTCACACCTTTGCAAATTCTCTGGATGAATTTGGTAACAGATGGTTTACCGGCTTTAGCATTAGCTGTAGAACCTCCAGAACCAGATGTAATGCAATGTCCTCCTTTTAGTCCCCGTGAAAGCATTTTTGCCAGGGGTTTAGGTTCTTACATGGTTCGCATTGGCATTGTGTTTGCGATCATTACAATTATTCTGATGGAATGGGCATATTTTCACGTCAAAACTGCCACAGGAGAAGGTCTAGATCCCGAACGTTGGAAAACAATGGTTTTTACTTCTCTGTGTCTTGCTCAAATGGGTCATGCGATCGGCATTCGTTCTAATAATCAACTCACAATTGAGATGAATACTTTTTCTAACCCATTCATATTGGGGGCTGTAGTCGCTACTACGATTTTACAGTTGATGCTAGTATATGTTCCACCTCTACAAGCTTTTTTTGGCACTCATTACCTACCTCTAGATGAGTTACTAGTCTGTATTGGCTTTAGCGCCTTGGTGTTTGTTTGGATTGAAGGAGAAAAAATATTTTTCCGTTTGATGGGCAAAAGGAGTGTCTAGAAATTCAAAATTCAAAATTCAAAATTCGAACTTTGTGGATTTTAATTGTTGATTAAGAATTCCGAATTTACTAGGGGTTTAGCACCACTAAACCCCTGCAAAGGGTTTTCATTTTTAACTTTTGAAAAAATTCCTACAATAAAATTTTTCAAGTTTTAATTGTTGTATATGTATCTCAAAACTCTACACGTCCGACAGTTTCGCAATTACCAAGACCAAAAAATTGAGTTTACTGCACCTAAAACTATTTTAGTGGGTAATAATGCTCAGGGAAAATCGAATTTGTTGGAGGCTGTAGAATTGTTGGCAACATTGCGATCACACCGATTGGCACGTGATCGCGATTTAATTAGAGATGGAGATGCAATCGCTCAAATTAATGCCACTCTAGAACGAGCCGTAGGCATAAGTGACTTAACATTAACTTTACACCGTCATGCTCGCCGGTGTGTAGCCATCAACAGCGAAACAGTCCGCCGCCAAATGGATTTTCTCGGCGTTCTCAATGCAGTTGAATTTTCCAGTTTAGATTTAGAATTAGTAAGGGGAAGTCCTGACAATCGTCGTAACTGGTTAGATACGCTTTTAATCCAACTCGAACCAGTTTATACTCACATTTTGCAGCAATATAACCAAGTCTTACGTCAACGTAATGCTTTTTTGAAAAAGAGTCAGGAGTCAGGAGTTAGGAGTCAAGAGTCACAACTTTCCATTTGGGATGCACAGTTAGTCACCGCAGGGACACGACTCATTATCAGACGTGACAGAGCTATCCAAAGATTAGCACCCATCGCCGCAGCTTGGCACGCTAGTATAAGTGGTAGTACAGAAGTTCTACAAATCCAGTATGCTCCTAATGTACCCCTAGCAAAAAACCATGCAGAAGAAGTGCAGCAAGCTTTTTTCGGCAAAATTCAACAGCGAACGGCGGCTGAACTACACCGAAGCACTACCTTAGTTGGACCTCACCGCGACGAAGTAAAATTAAGCATCAATCAGACACCTGCACGTCAATACGGGTCTCAAGGACAACAAAGAACTTTAGTTCTGGCTTTAAAATTAGCCGAATTACAATTAATTGAAGAAGTAATTAATGAATCCCCATTACTTCTTTTAGATGATGTCTTAGCTGAGTTAGATCCATTTCGCCAAAATCAATTACTTGATGCGATCCAAGACCGATTTCAAACCCTAATCACTACCACTCATTTAGGTGCTTTTGATTCTCAGTGGTTAAAATCTTCACAAATTTTATATGTCCAAACAGGAACAATTACAAATTAAAGATGAATTATAGAAACCATATTTTTGATAAAAATGAGATCGCATCTTTAGGTGCTTCCTTAAGAGGAATTGAACCAAAATTATTGAAACAAAGTTCCCAGGAAGGTATAAAGAAAATTTGGTTTCAACGAGGATAACCTTATTTTGATATCTTTTTTGAATTAAATAATCAAGAAATTACTTGCTTTCAATTTACATTGCGCGCTAAGTCTCTATCTTGGTGTAGTAAAAAACCAATCTTAAAGACAGGCATTACTAAACTAATGAAATAGTGATTGATGATATCAGTTTTTATTCAGCTAGTAAAATAGTGAAAAATGATCATGATACGGATCAAGAATTTATTGATCTAGTCAAATCAATTTTGCAAACCAGACCAGACGAAGAAATTTTTATCAAAGCATTAGTTTTATTTGACAGGGAATAGGGAATGAGGCATTCAGTTGATATTTTTATCTTTGTGCTACTAGCATCTGCTTGAGTTCTTCTGCACTTTCTGTGATAAGCTGTTACGCAGCTAAATCTTATAACCCTAATGTAGAACCTAAACTGACTGTACAGTACGGCATAATAAAAAAATACACTATTTCTATTTTACCATAGGGTCAGTGGGTCGATAACTGACGACTGAGACCTAATACCTGAATAAATGATACCTAACAAATTGAGTGGATAAACTCTACTGGCTTGACCAGATTAAACTCCAAGATCGCGCCAAAGTGGGTGAAAAAGCGTTTTATTTGAGTAAAATAAAACAACGAGGCTACCCTGTTCTGCCGGGTTTTGTTGTATCTGGGGAAGTTTTGCAAGAATTTCTAGACAGCCTAAATAGTTCAGAGGCATTAGTTGCGGACTTACCTCATTCTTCATTACATTTGGATGTAGAGAATTGGCGACAACTTCAACAGGTGGCTGGCCGCTTGCGTCAGGAAATTATCACGGCTAGTGTAGCACCTGATTGGGTAAGTGGAATTTTTGAAGCTGCTAGACAATTGGAAAACAATACTTTAATTTTGCGTCCAAGTCTGGGATTACCCAAGACCAGCAAGGGTGAGAAGAATATATCTGGTTTATTGGAGTCGGTGTTTTGTGCTTGTAATGAAGAGGCGATCGCACAAGCATTAAAATTAACTTGGAGTCAGTTGTTTCGTGCTAGAAGTTTACTGTATTGGCAGCGTGTAGGCATTAATGTACAACAAATTAATTTAGCGGTATTAGTGCAACCTGTGGAGAATGCGATCGCCTCCGGTTTATTGCACACCAATAAATCAGGATGGGAAATCGAAGCCACTTGGGGATTAGGATTAGCAATTACTAACGGGGAAGTATTACCAGATGTTTACTACATCCATGAGACAACTGGAGTTGTCAAAGAACAACAATTGGGGAATAAAATTATCGCCTATCGGGTTAATGATCCTACAGTGGTAACTGCTGAGGAATCTCAGTCTACATCATTGTTGATGAAAGACCACAACTGTTTATCTACTTATGTACTGAGTGAGCATGAACAAAAACAGTATGCTTTATCAGAAGAATACCTACAACAACTAATTATCTTAGGAAATCAATTAGTGAGTGAACTAGGTATAAAGGTAAAGATCAAATGGACTCTTGCTCAAGGTCAGAAAACCCCCGAATTCTACATTACTCAAGTTAGCCATCCCCAATCTGTTATTACCAATTTCCAATTTGTCAAAGGAATAGGAGCATCTAGAGGTAGGGTAATGGCCAATGCTTATGTAATTACTAATTCCCAACAAAAGCCAGAACACATACCCAAGGGAATAATTTTAATTGCACCATCTGTCACTCCTGATTGGTTGCCTTTACTGCATGAAGTGGGAGGAATTGTTACAGAACGGGGTGGATTAACGAGTCATGGGGCAATTTTATCAAGAGAATTGGGAATTCCGGCTGTAGTTAGTGCCACAAGTGCCACAAATCTGATTCAAACAGGGGAACGATTACTACTCGATGGTGACAGAGGTGAAGTTTATCCTCACAGAGGGGATGGGGAAGAAACCAGGGGAGTGGATGAGCAGATGAGTAGAGGGAATGAATCCAAAAGCTATTTTACATCGCTAACTCCTCAGATACCGATGATTTCTACTCAATTACTGGTTAATTTGAGTCAGTCTAGCCTGATTTCGCAAGTGCAAAATTTACCTATAGATGGGGTGGGATTGTTGCGATCAGAATTGATGGTGTTAAATATTTTGCAGGGACAAAATCCCCATGCTTGGCTTTTGGATGGAAAAAAGACGGAATTATTAGAACGATGGTCACAAGAAATCAGGAAATTTGCCTGTTCTTTTGCACCAAGACCAGTTTTTTATCGATCTTTGGATTGGCGATCGCCTGATTTGCCATCATGGAATGATAGTTCATCTTCTTTACTACAGTCTATACTTGGGGAAAGAGGTACTTTAAGTTATGTACGCAATTCCACAATTTTCGAATTAGAACTGAAGGCTTTAGCAACTGTACAACAAGCTGGTTTTAGTAAAATTAACTTGATGTTACCGTTTGTGCGGACGGTGGAAGAGTTTATTTTTTGTCGTCGTAAAGTTGAGGAAGCTGGTTTAACTCAAGATTGCCATTTTCGATTATGGATTATGGCAGAAGTTCCCAGTGTGCTGTTTTTATTACCTGAATATATTAAAGCCGGTGTGGCCGGTATTTCTATAGGCACAAATGACTTAACTCAATTAATTTTAGGAGTAGATCGGGAGCAAGGAGAATTAGCCAAAATATTTGATGAACGTCATCCAGCGGTGATGGGTGCGATCGCGCAATTAATTAAGATGGCTAAAGATGGAGGGATTCCTTGTTCAATCTGCGGTCAAGCACCTGTTCTTTATCCAGAAATTATTGATAAGTTGGTGGAATGGGGGATTACTTCTATTTCTGTAGAACCAGAAGCTGTGGAGAGGACTTATGGTGTGATCGCTCGTGCTGAACAACGGTTAATTTTAGCAGCAGCAAGGAAGCAATTGAGAAGTTTGTAAATTTTTTTGGTATTTTTTAACTGCTCATCAAGAGCAGAAAAAAACAAGTATTGAAGTGATTGCAAATAGAGTTGCACAGGAAGTAGTTAGAGCAGATTTAGAAGCTTTTTTTCTTAGACAAATAGAGATTAGAAATCAAATTGATCGAAGTGCCTATCGGATGTGTAAAGTAGAGGGATATGTAAATATCATCGAGCAAGCTTTAAAAGCTGTATTGTAATTTCAATATATTAGGTTCTAATTTTTTAATGGTGGATTGTCTAAAAATAACAACACACCACTAATCAATCAATATCTAAAAATTGCTGCCACTATTGACCCATTTGGCATATCTTCAGATTCAAGAGTATAAACTCTGCCAGCATTTAACAGCGTGTGAACAGCAGCAAAATCTAACATATCTTCATCATCTGGTTCTCGTTCAGTATGTAACTCCACAATCGTATTTTCTGAATCAAATTTCCCCCATTTCTGTTCACATACCGATACGAACAAAGTATCAACTCGGTGATAGTAAGCTGCTGGAATAATTTCTTTGATATTATTAGTAGCCTTTCCAGTATCTTCACTAACTAATTGTTCATAAAGTTCTATTCCTGCCCTTTTATTTTCTTGAAATGAAGGTGAAACAATTCGCCAAGCCTCATCATGTAATTGTTCTGAATTGATAATTTCTGGACTACCATTAATACTTTCTGCTAATAAATGGTGATAAGTATTTGTTCATTGGTAAATAGGGAATAGATACTCAACTCCTGCTAATACTAAAGGCGCTTTTTCTTCCCTTAATTTTTCATGTAATGCAGTATCAACTGGGTTACAAAATTGTAAAATATATGCTAGATACCTATCTTGATTAGTGCTTCCTCGTCCATGAAATGAACCTGGGTGTTGAAAAGGATTAGACGTTCCCCCTTTAGATCTGGCAATGCGATGTTGTACACCTTTTTGTAGCAGATCTTCTAAAAGAGTTGCTTCTAAATCTTGTGGCATATTTTCTACTTGAACTTCGTTGAAACTATGGCCTGTCCCTGCGAAAAATTTGGCATTTTTTTGACTCAAAGCCAGAACGTAGAAATTACCATCCTTATTAACTAAATGTAGCAAGGGTTTAATGTGAAATTGCTGACCCACAACTACTAATTCTGAAAAGTCTTTTGGTAAGCAATAGTAACGAAAAAGATTTTAGGCAATAAAAACCACTAATCCCTCATCTTGAGGTTCCCAGAAATCACCTCTATCCAATTCCATCGCCGACTGGAGAAAATTCACCGCCTCTGTATGGCGTATTCCTATCGCATCTAACGGTTCCTCAGCTTCCCGTATTGAATTTTTGAAGCGAATGGGACTTGTCGAATTTCTGCCCCTGCTTTTTGTGTAGGCATATACAGAGATACACAGGGGGGTTGGGGATTTGCGACTAATATTTTAAGTTCATCAATAGACAATATAGCCATATATTTAAGCCACGTCCATAAATTTGCATAATCTAGATTTATTTCAAACCTAGACGTGGTATTTTGGTATCTTTCTTCTGATAAAAAATTACCGACTTATATTCCCTTCTTTAGATGGATAATTAGCCAGCTTTGGGAATGTGAGGATTAGATTCTGAAGTGATATTTGTATTCATCAAGCCTAAAGTCACTCGTTTCATCAGCCAGTACAATCCCCAAAGAATCACAAAGGTGATAGTTATAATTACCAAGGGTTGTTTACCTAGAAGTTCCTCAGAACCTATAGTCAGTATGGCATCTGGTTGAGTAATAAAATCCCAACTGTTGAAGCGCAAGAACCTTCCCCAATAAATACCTATAGCATTGAGTGCATGAGTTATCAACTCAATGCCCAAAATACATCTACTCTTGCCAATACGATGCAAGTAATGACCTAAATTTATGACCGAAATTACATAAGCTTCAAGTCCAGCTAGAATCACGAGGAAATAAACAGGAAATAATACTAATGTAATTATCCATACTGATTGAATTCGGCGGATATCATCTATCAAATGAATTATATCAGTTAATAAATAAGGTGCATTGGGTAAAAAAGCATAGAAAGTTAAGAAACTAAGCCACCAAATCCAAGAGCGTCCGCGTTTGCTACGAAACAGCCAAACACTCAAAACTAAAGGAACAAAAGCCAAAAATAAATTCCAAGTCATCCAACGCATATTGGTTTGTAATACCTGGCTAACTTTGGCTATTAATTCAATCAATTCTATTTTCATATCTAATAACTTCTCAGAGTAAGGAAATAGGGAATAAAAAGTATTTGTAAATCTGTGCAGCGACTTAGTTATTATGTATTAATATGAAAAACTGTCATGGGATTTTGGATTGATTCCACAGATAAATCCGGGGGCTTGTGTCACTCAATCCCTAAATACGCTGCTTAAATTGCCTAAATTTGGTTAAAGAATTTAGTTAAGGAATATAGAAGCGGAGCAGCTTACCGTAGGGTAAACCAACATTTTTAGGACTTTGTTGGGTAGAGCGACAGCGATACCCAACCTACAATTATCCTTAACTTATATAGTATTCAAACCCAGCTACTTCTTCATTGTGTTTGACTACAGTATTCATTCAGCTTATTCCCGAAAGTATCTGATTGTTTACCAACGGTTTTTGCTGCAGCTGTCAGACCTGAATCAATATCTATTCTGGCTTTTTGGATTTTTTCTCTACCAGCGGAGGATGCTTCGGCTGTCTTGGTTGCACCAAGAGCTTTACCTGCTTTGCCAATGACTTGACTGAGATTATCAAAAACTTTGGCAAAACTGGTTTGAAATTCCTGGAGTTTGGGGTCTATTAATTTTAAGTCTTGAATTAATTTGGTGACAGTTTGCAAATCTTTGGATAGTTGCAAACTGGTTGTTACTTGTTTTCCTTTATTGTTGTCAATCAAAGAAGTTCCTTGATTAACGACTTTAAGCAATCGTTGACACTGGGAGATTTTACTCTCGCTGCAACCAGTCATTAACAAAGTAATACTCAGGCTCAGAGGAGCAATAATGGTATACTTACACACAATAAATAGATTTATCCCAACAGCACTAAGATTCCATTTATATTAGCGCAAGTTTCTAGTTATGACACATTGGGTATTAGTCAGGGTGCAGGGTAGAAAATCAATAATTACGAATTACGAATTACCAATCTATTGGTAAACCCAATCTTTCTAACTTTGTGCCATCTTTTAACAATGGTTGAATATGGCTGTCTATTTGAATGCTACCACCAGACAGGACTAGGGCGCGTTGACTGACTTTTCCCAACCAGTGAAGATCATGGGAGGCTATTAATATAACTTGCACTGGTAATTTTAATAATATTTGGGCTAAATGTCTTCGCCAGGAGGGGTCTAGTCCGTTGGTGGGTTCGTCTAAGATGAGAATAGCTGGGTCTAGGGCTAAGATGGCTGCTAGGGCGGCTAGTCGTCTTTGTCCTCCGGAAAGTTCGTGGGTTGAACAGTGGGCGTATTGTTCTAGTCCAAATTCGGCTAATAGTTGCTGTGCCTTGTCTTTGGCTGCTACGTAGGAAATACCATAGTTACGGGGACCGAAGGTGATGTCTTCTAAGATTGTGGGCATAAATAATTGGTCGTTGGCATCTTGGAAGCTGAAACCTATTTGTCGCCGAATTTGGGGTAGGGTGTTTGGTGCTATCGGAATACCATTGATGGTAATTTTGCCGCTTTGGGGTTGTTTGAGTCCGATGAGGTTTTCTAGGAGTGTGCTTTTTCCTGAACCGGTTGCGCCAATTAAGGCGACGCGATCGCCTACATTTAATGTAAAGGAAATTTCTGTTAATACTGGTTGTTGGTGAGGATAGGCATATACAAGATTTTGTACTTCAACTACAGATTGATGCGGTTGGGAAATGGAAATTTCGGGATGAGAAGTTAAGGATGTCAAGATTAGTAACTCAAAATATTAACTGTTTTGTGTGGGCGATGTTGTTCAGACAGTTAGTTGTTGTTTGGGATAGGAAACATAAACCTATAAATAAGAACTGACAGTGATACAAGTCCCAACTACTCCCACTGTTATTAGGATAAAGCGTTCTTTGGGGTTGAGGGCGGAATCTAGGGGTAATTTTCCATTATAACCACGAGTTAACATTGCTGTGTATACTCTTTCCGCTCTATCTAAGGTACGCAAATATAATGCACCAATCATGGATGTACTGGCATAACGTAGCCATCCTCCTCTACCATTTAAACCCCGTAATTGTGCGCCGCGCTGCATTTGTGCTACTTCTGAGAGTAATATTTCCAGGTATTGTCCAGCTAGGATCAGGTTTTCTTTTAATCCTGTAGGTATGGGTAGACCTTTCAAGGCAATGCCAAAACTGTGAGGGGGTAGCGTCAATAAAAAACTGTTCATGGTAATGAGACAAATGATGGAACGGAGAAGCAAAAAACTAGCTCGTTCCCATCCCAAAGGTAGGGCTACTAGAGAAAGGAAAATTAATTCTGAGCCTAGTAAACGGCCTAATTTGGGAATAGGTACTTGTAAAGACCAAGTCCAAATAAGTGTGATCGCACCATATCCAATTAAGTTAGACCAAGCATGATATTTTAACAACGCTGTCCCAATGACAATGATTAGGGACAGTTGCAACCTTAAGGGTAATGAAAGATTAAACATTATTTGTTTTCACAAATTTGGCAATTCCAAAAGCGACACTAAAGCATAACCCTGAGCCTAACAACCCAGCAATACTAGTACCTATTTGTCCTAAACCTTGAATTCCATAATCTGCAAATGGGGTAGGTATATTGACTCTCACTACTTCTGCTAAATTAATGAAACCTAAACTTTCGGCAACTCTTTCTAAACCATCTGGCCATGCCGAAGCAAATAGGGAAAGTACACCAGCTATTAAAAAAATACTCACGATAGGAACTAACCAACCTTGAAATTTTTGTTCTTCTCCGGGTAATAAATCTGGTCTGGTTGTGGCTAAATAAGTTAATACACCGCCAGTAATTAAACCTTCACCAATGCCAATTAAAATATGTACTCCTGTCATGGTAGGTAAAACAACTGTAGCTGGTGCTATTCCTGATAGGGCTAACTCAATTGCACAAGCTATGGCAGCAGCAACGACACTAAAAGCTGCGGCAATACCTCCTACTAAGGGCAAGCGTTTTTGAGGACCTCCTAGTACTTTTTGTAAGGTTTGGGTTAATATCCAACCTGTCCAAACTCCAATAACTGCAATGTTGAAAATGTTTGCACCTAAAGCAGTAATTCCACCATCGGCAAATAGTACAGCTTGAATAATTAATACGGTAGTAATACATAATATTCCCGCCCAGGGACTACCTAAAATAATGGCGGCTAATGTTCCTCCTAATAGGTGGCCGCTAGTGCCTCCTGCAACTGGAAAATTAATCATTTGGGCGGCAAAAATAAAGGCCGTGGTTAAGCCTAAGATGGGAGCGCGACGAATACCAAAAGCTGTTTCTGATCGCTGGACAGCAATCAATAAAGCTACCACACTGGCTAAACTGGTAGCACATGCTACGGGTACAGAAACGAATCCATCAGGTATATGCATGAAAATCCCTGTTTTTGTCTTTTTTTTAAACTAATTTAATCAAAGGAGAATCACTCTTATACAATGACTTATTTAATGATTTTTTGGGTGTTACTTAGGGAATATTTATGATAAAAAATACTGTGAACATTGTATTTATTTTTTTTACTGTTAATATTTGTATGTTTGTATAAGTAGGTAGACACAAATAAACATAACTATGTAACAAAATGTAAATTACATGAAACCCTTGCAATTGCTCGATTCCGCTTTGCTGCATTCGCCATGACATAGTTATGAATTTTTCCGCCCACCTACTTAGTAGATAACAATCAATGAAAAACATAATCATGTGATCGCATGATTATGTTTTTCATTGATTGAGAGTCAGAAAATACAGATAAAATCCTGTAAATCCTGATTCAGACAAAAGGATAAAAATACTACTTCATCAATAATTTACATAAATTACGGCAAATTATTGAGAACCCGCCATTACACTTACAACTAGCTGTAAACCAGCAATAATAAGGGTTTTATCTGAATTCTGTCTGAATTCATCCTATATTATTCATGTTGAATCAATGCCATAATAAGCTTCAAAAAGGCAAAATTGTGACAATTCTCCTATTGATAGTGATAAAGATACAGATACTAAACCTATAAAATTCACCAACTCTTTAATACAAAATATACATATATATTAGGAGTTAAGCATTGACAAAAAAACTCATCCATGGGTATTAAGCAGTACCACCATTGGTAAGATTTTGCACAATGTAGTCGCGCACAACTAAAGTTAATAAGTTCCTTTGTAATTCATACCAATTAGAAATTATGTTTTCAGAGCGTATTTTTTCTAAACAAACAAATGCTTGAAGTTAACAAAATATCTGTGTTTTAATTGCTTGGCTATCTCTAACCATAAATCCATAAAT